>NZ_JAWDIE010000017.1:0-84616 GCF_037688875.1 Amphibiibacter pelophylacis | reverse complement strand
AGGTAGGACAGGAAGGTGGGGTTGTCGCACAGCACCTTGCCGGGCTCGTCGGAAATCTTGGCCACGGCCTGGCCGTTGCAGCGCACCAGCTTCATGACGATGGACAGCGGCTGCAGGCCCATGTCGTTGGTCAGGTGGGTGCCCACGCCAAAGCCCAGCTGGGTGTGGTCGGCGTAGCGCTCGTAGAGGGCGAAAACGCGGTCAAAGTTGAGCCCGTCCGAGAAAACCAGGCGCTTGGTGTGCGGATCGATGCGCATCTGCGCGTAGTGCGCCAGCGCCTTGTCGGCCCACACAAAAGGGTCGCCCGAATCGTGACGCAGGCCATCGAACAGCTTGGCGAAATACAGGTCGAAATCGCCCAGGAAGGCATCCATGCCGACCACGTCGGTCAGCGCGATCCCGAGGTCGCCGCGATATTCCTGAACCCAGTCCTCCAGCGCGGTGCGCTGGAAATCGCGCAGGCGCACGCCGTTGGCCTGGTAGGCCTGCAGGTACTCGTGGCCCATGGTGCCCATGGGCGTCAGGCCGACGCGCTGTGCCAGCCAGGGGTTGGACGTGCCCTTGAAGCAGCCCGGCAGCTCGGCCTGCAGCGTGCGCACGACCTCTTCGTGCCAGGCGCGGCTGTAGCGGCGGCGCAGGCCGAAATCAAAAAATTCAAAGGGATGGCGGCGGCGCGGCAGGCGCGCAAACTGCTGCACGCGCGCGATCTTGGTGGCCAGGCGGCGGCGGCCTTCGGCCAGGACGTCCGGCGTGTGCAGGCGGCGGAAATACAGCTCGTTGACCGTGGCCAGCACGAAGACCTCGAAGGCCATGACGTGGACCTGCGGGCCGCTGGCTTCGATGCGAAGCTGGTCGTCCTCGGTCCAGACGCGGATGAACTCGCGCTGGAACTGAAAAATGCGCAGGAAATCGACGAAATCGGGCTTGATGAAGCGCAGCTGCTGCAGGAAATCCAGCTCGGACTTGCGAAAGCGCAGGCTGCACAGGTGATCGAGCTCGGCGTTGATGTCGCCGGCCAGCTCGGCCAGCGGGAAAGCCGGTGTGTTGCGGCATACGAAGCGGTAATCGGCCCGGGTCTGTGGGTGGCGGTGCAAGAGCGCCTGCCACATCGTGAACTTGTAGAGATCGGTTTCCAGCAGGCTGTCGAATACGGGCTCGTGCATGACTCGGGACTTCAGGGGGTGAGGCTGGGCTCCCGCTGCATGAGGGCCGTCTGGCTGGTGGCCAGCTGGATCCGGTGGTCGCGGGCGAAATCGAAAAACGCCTGCTGCAGGGAAGCGCACCCCGCGACGGGGCTCATGCAGTCAGTGAGCAGGATGATACGCTCACCGGGCAGGCCCAGACGGATCAGGTCCTCGACCGTGGCGCGCACGCAGTGGCTGCTGGCCTGGCCCGCCACCAGCAGCCGCTCGCTGGCTGACAGCCGCGCCAGCAGCGCGGTGTTGGTCTGGGTGCTGGCGTCGTCCGGGTCAGCAACTTCGGCGGCCAGCGCGCTGTAATGCTCGGTCCAGGGGTTCATGCCCTTGAGCACGCGCAGCGGCTCGCTGTGCCGCACCGCCGACCACTGCAGGCAGGCGCGCATCACGTCGCTGTGCACGTTGTGACCCCAGGTGCCCAGCACGCAGTGCTCGGGCCAGGCGACCAGGGTGTAGCGCCCGCGCTCGCGCAGCGCGCGGGTGTAATCCAGCGCGCGCGACAGGGCGCTGGCCTGGCGCGGGCGGTAGGTGCCGGATTCGATGTCGTCCACCGTGATGGCCGTGAACGGCGCCACCGTCTGGCCCTCGGCGTTGATCCAGAAGGTGTTGTGCGCGATGTCGATGGACTGGTGGCTGTCCAGGGTGATGGTGATGGCGTCGATGTCGGCCGTGTTGCGGCGGATGAAATCGGCCACACGCAGCATGTCCTGGTGCGCGCCTGGCACGGGCAGCGCCGGACGGAACAGCCGCCCCGGACGCATGGCCAGGGGCAGATCGCAGAAATCGTTTTGGGGGTCAACGAGCAGCAGGTGTGTCAGGGCAGTCATGATGTCAGACCAAAAACAGGGGCTTTGGGGACGCGTGCTAAAGCCGTCAGCACTCACAACACTCTAGCTCAGCCAGCCAGAATTCCAAGGGGGCAGACCCGGCTGGGGACGCCGTACAACAGTATCGTCTGTCACAACTGACAAAATGGCCCGCAATCGGGGGGGCCTCCGGGGGCTGCCCGCAGGTGTGCGCCCGTGTGTGCCCCCGGGCTGGAGGCCCTGCGGCGTGCGGGCTAGAATCGCGGCCTCGACCGCAAGAAAGTGGTCAAACCTGTTTGTCGTTCAGGAGATTCCCATGAAACGCATCACCGTCTGGGACCCGCTGGTCCGCATCACGCACTGGTGCGTGGCGGCGCTGGTTCTGTCCAACCTGTTCAACCCCTGGATCAACGAGGGCTCTCAGTGGCACCGCTGGTCGGGTTACGCGGCCTGTACGCTGGTGGCGATCCGGCTGATCTGGGGCTTTGTCGGGACGCGCCACGCGCGCTTCTCGGACTGGTTTCCCTGGCCCAGCAAAGTGCTGGCTTACGTGCGCGCCACGCTGCGCGGTCAGCATCCGGAGTTCATCGGGCACAACCCGCTGGGCTCGGTGATGATGCTGGCGCTGTGGGCCATGATCCTGACCATGGGGGTCAGCGGTTACATGATGGGCCTGGACGAGTGGTACGGCGTCGAGTGGCTGGAAAACGTCCACGAATACACGGCGTGGCTGATCCAGATCAGCGTCGTGCTGCACGTGCTGGCGGCCATCGTGGGCAGCAAACAGGTCGGTTACAACCTGATCGCGTCCATGATCCACGGCAAGAAGCCGCTGCCGGCCGCCAACGACGAGGCGATGAACAAACCGTAGATCCCGTGCCGGAATAACAAAAACCCCAGTCCGTGGACTGGGGTTTTTTATCGCCCGAAAACGCCGGGCAGAACTGGGCTCAGGCCCCGAAGCTGGAGCCGCAGCCGCAGGTGGTGGTGGCGTTGGGGTTCTTGATGACGAACTGCGAGCCGTGCAGGTCCTCTTTGTAGTCAATCTCGGCGCCGACCAGATACTGCAGGCTCATGGCGTCGATCAGCAGGCTGACGCTGTCGCGGGTCAGCGTGGTGTCGTCTTCGTTGATGTCTTCATCGAAGGTGAAACCGTACTGGAAGCCCGAGCAGCCGCCCCCCTGAACGAAAACGCGCAGTTTGAGATCGGGATTGCCCTCTTCGGCGATCAGGTCTTTCACCTTGGCGACGGCCGCATCGGTGAACACCAGCGGATCGGGCGGGGGAGCGAAAGCGGGAACTTCGTGGGCAAGGGTGGCAGTGGTCACGGCGGACTCCTGGAAAGACTTCAGACAGGCCAACATTTTATGCGCTCGGCCCCGACCCCGCTGGCGGTATGGGCAGGGCCGGGCGCTGCGGGGCTCAGGCCGCCGTCGGAATCGGGTGCAGGCGGCGCGGGAAGGCGGTGACGCGGCCCTTGAAATCCAGCCAGGCCTGGCGCTCGAAACAGTACAGCTTGCATTTGCGCGCCGTGTCGAAGTACCAGCGCCACGAGAACTGCTGGATGACGATGCGCTCGGGCAGCATGTGTTCCAGCTTGTCCTGCGCTTTTTTCAGGTGGTAGAGCGGGATGCTCATGTCCACATGGTGCGCGGTGTGCTCCATGATGTGGTGCATCAGGGCGCCCAGGCGCAGCGGCATCAGCAGGTGCACGGTGGTCGAGACAAAAGGCTGGGCCTTGCTCCAGGCCAGCTTGTCGTTGTGCCAGGAGATTTTTTCGTGCGTGTGGTGCACGTAAACCACAAAGCCGATCATGCTGCACCAGAAGAAGAACGGCACAGCAAAGCCGAAGAACCACAGCGTCAGCAGCGACTGCCCGGTGGCGAAGGCGGCGATGGCCAGCGCCAGCAGCCAGACCGCCCCGGCGCCCAGCGTGAGCTGGCTGTCGCGCGTGAAAATGGCGCGGCGCGTGGGCATGTGCTTTTCGCTGGGGAAGAATTCGCGCTTCCACCAGATTTCGATCATGTAGTAGAGACCCGGCGCCCAGCCGCTGCGGTACAGGCGCTGCAGGACACGATCCACGGGCGAGAGCGCCTCGTATTCGGCCGGGGTCAGCGGTTCCCACACGAAATCGGTGCCCTTGAGGCAGGTATAGCCGTGGTGGACGACGTTGTGGCCCACATCCCACAGGCTGTAAGGCGTCAGCGAGGGCAGGAAGGCGATGCGGCCCAGCACCTTGTTCAGGTCGCGGTGCTCGGTCAGGCTCTGGTGACAGGCGTCGTGGCCGATGATGAACAGGCGCCCGATCACGAAGCCGGCCATCAGACCAAACAGCAGCTTGAGCCAGAGGCTGGACACCGCCACCACCGCGCTGATCAGGCCCAGGAACAGGGCGTAATCGACCACCAGCAGACCCAGCGCCAGCAGCGTGTTGCGCTGCGCCATGGGTTTGAGCCAGGAACGGATCACCTTGCGGTGCGGCATGGGGTTCTGCGGCGCAATCGGCTCATCGGCGGCCGCCGCCAGGACGGCGGAATCCGTCACGGAAGAGGTGGCAGTATCGGACATGGTCGGTCAGCTTTCTCGTAAAGAAACCAGAGTCTGCGCGCGATGGGCCGCGCACGAGCGATTCAACAATGTAGCAAAGCGGCCTGGAATCGCAAAAACCTGGGACTTTCCCGCATTTATTGCCTGGGCTTGGCCGTTGCGGTAGGCCCACGACGGGCACCCGCCTGCCGCCTATAATGGGTGCTTTCGCTGCTCACTCATGACCAAGTTTGTCTTCGTCACCGGCGGTGTCGTCTCCTCGCTGGGCAAGGGAGTTGCCTCGGCGTCGCTGGCGGCCATCCTCGAATCGCGTGGCCTGCGCGTCACCCTGATCAAGCTCGACCCCTACATCAACGTCGATCCGGGCACCATGTCGCCCTTCCAGCACGGCGAGGTCTTCGTGACCGACGACGGCGCGGAAACCGATCTCGATCTCGGCCACTACGAGCGCTTCATCACCACCCGCATGAAGCGGGCCAACAACTTCACCACCGGCCGCATCTACCAGTCGGTGCTGGAAAAAGAGCGCCGGGGCGATTACCTGGGCAAGACCGTGCAGGTGATTCCGCACGTCACGGGCGAGATCCAGGAGTACATCCGCCGGGGTGCGGGCGTGGGCACGCCGGATGCGGTCGATGTCGCCATCTGCGAGATCGGCGGCACGGTCGGCGACATCGAATCGCTGCCCTTTCTGGAGGCCGTGCGCCAGCTCAGCCTGCGCCTGGGGCCCAACAACGCGGCCTTCGTGCACCTGACCTACCTGCCCTGGATCGGCACAGCGGGCGAACTCAAAACCAAGCCCACCCAGCACACGGTGCAGAAGCTGCGCGAGATCGGCATCCAGCCCGACGCGCTGCTGTGCCGCGCCGACCGCGAGGTGCCGGCCGAAGAGCGCGAGAAAATCTCCCTCTTCACCAACGTGGCATCCTGGGGCGTGATTTCCATGCCGGACGTGGACACGATCTACAAGGTGCCGCGCGTGCTGCACGAGCAGGGCCTGGACGGCCTGATCTGCGACCGCCTGCGCATCAACGCGCGTCCGGCCAGCCTCAAGCGCTGGGACGATCTCGTCCACGCCGTGCAGCATCCGCAGGGCGAAGTGCGCATCGCCATGGTCGGCAAGTATGTCGAGCTGTCGGACAGCTACAAATCGGTCAACGAGGCGCTGAGCCACGCCGGGCTGAAAAACCAGCGCAAGGTGCGCATCACGCACATTGATTCCGAAACGCTGGATGCCAGCAATATCGGCCAGCTGTCGGCTTTTGACGGCATCCTGGTGCCCGGCGGCTTTGGCAAGCGCGGCGTTGATGGCAAGATCCTGACCGCGCGCTATGCCCGCGAAAACGGCATCCCCTACCTGGGCATTTGCCTGGGGATGCAGGTGGCGACGATCGAGTATGCGCGCCACAAGGCGGGCCTGACGGGCGCCAATTCCACCGAGTTCGACCCGGACACCGCCCACCCCGTCATCGCCCTGATCGACGAGTGGCAGGACGCCGACGGCAGCATCCAGACGCGCAGCGCGCAATCGGATCTGGGCGGCACCATGCGCCTGGGCGCGCAAAGCTCGGACGTGCGTCCCGGCACGCTGGCGCACGCCATTTACGGCGACGTCGTCACCGAGCGCCACCGCCACCGCTACGAGGCCAACGAGCACTACCTGGCGCGCCTGGAAGAGGCGGGGCTGGTGATTTCGGCCATCACCCAGCGCGAAAAGCTCACCGAAATGGTCGAGCTACCCACCGCCGTCCACCCCTGGTATGTGGGCGTGCAGTTCCACCCCGAATTCAAATCCACGCCCTGGGACGCGCACCCGCTCTTCCTGGGCTTTATCGCGGCCGCGCTGCAGCGCCAGGCCCGTCAGAACAAGGACAAGGCATGAAACTCTGCGGCTTTGATGTGGGCCTGGATCAGCCCTTTTTCCTGATCGCGGGCACCTGCTCGATCGAGGGGCTGGAGATGTCCCTGGAAGTGGCCGGACGCCTCAAAGAGGCCTGCACCGCTTTAGGCATCCCGCTAATTTACAAAGGCTCTTTCGACAAGGCCAACCGATCGTCGGGCAGCAGCCAGCGCGGCATGGGCCTGGACGCGGGCCTGAAGGTGCTGGACGAGGTCCGCCGCCAGCTCGGCCTGCCGGTGCTGACCGACGTGCACGACACCGAACAGGTCGCGGAGGTGGCCAGTGTGGTCGATGTGCTGCAGACCCCGGCTTTCCTGTGCCGCCAGACCGATTTCATCCGTGCCGTGGCGCAAAGCGGCAAGCCGGTCAACATCAAAAAGGGCCAGTTTCTGGCGCCCTGGGACATGAAGAACGTCATCGACAAGGCCCGTGCCGCTGCGCGCGAGGCCGGGCTGTCGGAGGATCGTTTCCTGGCCTGCGAACGCGGCGTGAGCTTTGGCTACAACAACCTGGTCGCCGACATGACCAGCTTGGCCGAGATGCGCAACAGCGGCGCGCCGGTGGTGTTTGATGTGACCCATTCGGTGCAGAAACCCGGTGGCCAGGGCCTGACCAGCGGCGGTGCCCGCGAGATGGTGCCGGTGCTGGCCCGTGCGGGCGTGGGCGCGGGCGTGTCAGGGCTTTTCATGGAAACCCACCCCGACCCGGCGAAAGCCTGGAGCGACGGCCCCAACGCCGTCCCCCTCAAGCACATGCATGCGCTCCTGGAGCAGCTGGTCGCGCTGGACCGCGTGGTCAAGGCCAGCCCACTGCTGGAAAACGACTTTTCGGCCTGATTTCTGCCCGGCGGAGCGATCAGACCGGCTGATCCAGCGCCTGGCTGACGGCGGCCAGCGATGCGCCCTGCAGGGCGCTGACCTGGGTTTGGCCCTGGGCTACGCGCTCCTGCGTCTGGCCTGACAGCGCCCAGGCCCAGCGCAGCAGTCCGGGCTGACCGGCCGGCATCAGCCAGTGGCTGGTGATGCCGTGGGCCGACAGCACATCCATTTCATGCGCCAGCGGCAGCGGGCCCAGCGTGCTCTGGGCGCGCAGTCGCTGCAGCCAGGGCTGGGCTGCCGGGGGCAGAAGCGGCCGCTGGCGCAGTTCAGCCGCGGTGCTGCGCCGGATGATCTGCTGCGCCTGCGCCAGCAGAGTCTCCCAGCGCGTGCGCGGTGCAGCCGCCGCCGGGGCGGGCGCTGGCGCCGGGAATGTCTCAGCAGCGCTCGCGCCGAACACCGGCCAGTGCGCCAGCAGATCGGGCGGCAGGTTCAGATCCTGCGTCAGGCTGTGCAGTACGTCGTCGGGGGGCAGATCAATGCCGGACAGCAGGCTGTCAAGATCCGGCCGCAGCAGCACCAGACGCAGCGGCAGCGGCGCGACGGCCGGGTCTATGGCCAGGTCCTGCCACAGCGCGCTGGCCAGCGCACCGCAAGCCACGACGATGGGGGATGAGCCCGCAGACTGACTCGCGGCATGAGCGGATTCCGCGGTGCCCAGCCAGGCGCTGCGGGCCTGGCGCAGCAGATCGGCCAGTGCGCCGGGCTGGTCTGCGCTGCCCTGCGGGAGGGGCACGCGCAGCACGCGGCGACCTTCCTGCTGCCACTGTCGCGCCCACGCCACGCCCTCCGCGCCGGCTTCGTCCAGTTCGCCCGCCAGCAACAGCACCGGGCCAGCGGGCGTGCCGTGCGAGTTCTGGGTGGAGGGCAGGCTTTCACCCAGTACGGCCAGCAGCCTGTCCTGACCCACCTGCAGCGGCTGCCACTGTTCGCGCAGGGCGTCCGGGCTGCCAGGCGGTGTCCACTGGGCATAGTCCACCGGGCGCGGCATGGGCCAGGCGCCGCTGTCGCTCAGGGCGTGGTGCAGGCCGTCCAGCCAGGCGATCCAGGCGTCGGCGCTGGCCTCCAGCCAGACGCTGTCCAGCTGCGGCTGGCGCGTGGGGCTTTCGGGGGAGGGGAGCGCCCAGGGCGGGTCCTCAAAGCCGGTGTCCGGGAAATCGGTCGGCGGCCCCTGCGCGGGCAGCCCGTGGATCCAGCCGCAGACCAGCAGGTGGCGTCGTACCACGCGGCGCACGGCGCGGGCGCGTCCCGGCGGCGCGATCAGCACGATGCCGCTGCAGGCGCTGCATTCGGCCAGGGTGTTGATGGCCAGTTCCAGCGCGTTGCACAGCGGGGCGTCCGGGTCGGCTTCGTCGGTCAGTGCGCCCGGGGCGATGCTGTTACCGCAGCCGGGCGCATCCAGGCGCAGGCTGGCGTAGCCGTGATCGACGAGGTGGTGGCTGAGGCGTTCGGTCAGGGCGTCCAGCGGCGGCCAGGTCACGGCGGGGGAGTTGGTGCCGGGCGCCCAGACCACGGCCACGCGGCGGCGGGCCTCGGGGGCCAGCAGCAGCTGTCCGGCCAGCGGGGCGTCGGGCTGGCCAAAGAAAACAGGGTGGGCGTGGTCAGCCATGGGGCGTACGGGGCTTGCAGGGCGTCGGTCTTGGTGCGGGCCATTCTAGCCTGCCCCCAGCGGGGCGGATTGGGGGGCTGCAGGGGCCCTGTTCGGGGGAATCTGTGCATTTTTCACGGTCACAATACGCTTCGCCCTGCTGTGAGCCCTCTTCCCGATCCATGCTGTCTTATGCCCCTGTCCCGCATCGATGATGTCCTGACCCGCCGTCTGCCCGCGGCCTGCCAGCGGGTGTTCGACGTGGCGCGTCTGCGCGAAGTGGCCCGTCTGGATCCGCAGCCCGGCGGCAGCGAATTCCTGCCCCTGGTGCTGGACACCTTCGGCAGCAGTCTGACGCAGCACCAGGGGCATGTTCAGGCCGCCCAGCGCGATCGCAACGGCCAGCAGCTCTGCCAGATCGTGCACACCCTGAAAACCAGCGCGCTGGGGGTGGGCGCCCTGCGCTTGGGCGATTGCGCGGCGCGGCTGGACGCCAGCCTGAAGGCGCTGTCGTGCAGCGCCGCCAGTGTGGTGCAACTGCAGGCGCTGGTGGTAGAGTTGCTGCAGGAGGTGGATTTTGCCCTGAAGGCCGTGTCCGCCCTCGTACACGAATTGAAGGGTCAGGATGAGCTTGGACACGGGACCGTCTCCCGACCTGGCGGCCTCAGGCGCCGGGCCGGGTGAGCTGCTGGCTGCGGGCGAGCGGCTGCTGCTCGTCGATGACGACCCCACCACGCTGCTGCTGACGCAGGCCACGCTGTCTCACATGGGGTTTTCGGTGCACTGCTGCACCACCGGCCAGTCGGCGCTGAACTGGCTGCGCGAGCATCCGGTCGATCTGGTGATTCTGGACGGCGTCATGCCCGGGCTGGACGGCTTTGCCACCTGCGGCGCGCTGCGCGGCATGCCGGGGCTGGAGCGCATCCCGGTGCTGATGCTGACGGCGCTGGACGATGCCCGTTCCGTCCACCGCGCCTGGGCCGCCGGCGCCACCGATTTCTTCCCCAAACACCCCAATACCGAGCTGCTTAAATGCCGTCTGCTGCAGATGCTGCACGCCGATCGCCTGCGCCGCGAGCTGGAGCGCAGCCACGCGCGCCTGGCTCGGTCGCAGGATCTGGCGCGCATGGGCAGTTTCGACTGGACGCCGGAGGGCCGGTTTGACCTTTCGCCCGCCGCGCAGGCGCTGCTGGTGCTGCCTGACGCGCATCCGGGTCTGCGCAGCCTGCTGCGCCGCGTCACGGTACAAAGCCGCCATGATCTGATGCGCTATGTGCGCGGCCTGGTGGCCCAGCGCGGTGTGATCGCGCTGGACGCCCAGCTGATGCTGGACAACGGCCGCGAAGTCATCATGCACATCGAGGCCGAGCCCCAGCCTGACGGTCGCCTCGAAGCGGGCGGCTACACCGGCATCGTCCAGGACGTGACCGACCGGCGTGCCGCTGAAGACCGCATCCGCCAGCTCTCCAACTTTGATGCGCTCACCGGCCTGCCCAACCGCCGCCAGCTGCTGTGGCGCACGCAGCGCAGCCTGGATTACGCGCGCAGCCAGGGCAGCCTGGTAGGACTGCTGCTGGTCAATCTGGACCGCTTTCGGGTCATCAACGACACGCTGGGGCATATGGCCGGCGACGAGCTGCTGCTGGAAGTCAGCCGCCGACTGCGCGGCTGCGTGCGCCACATCGGCGACATGCAGGACGGATCGCTCGATTTCGTGCCCGGCCTGAGCAGCGAACAGACCTACTGGGGCCTGGAGGCCGTGGGCCGCATGGGCGGCGACGAGTTCGCCATCCTGCTGCCCGACGTGGGCTCGGAGCAGGGCGCAGCGGTGGTTGCGGCGCGCGTGGTCGAGGCCATGCGCGAGCCGGTGCTCATTGATCAGCAGGAGTATTTCGTGTCGGCCAGCGTGGGCATTGCGCTGTTTCCGCGCGACGGCGCCACGGCCGCCGAGCTCTTCCACAACGCCGACCAGGCCATGGGCGCGGCCAAAGACCGGGGCCGCACCTCGCAGATGTACGCGCCGCACGTGCGCACGCGCGGCCAGGAGCGCCTGAAAATGGAGGCCGCGCTGCACAAAGCCATCGAGCGCGGCGAGATGCTGCTGCACTACCAGCCCAAGATCGACACCTTCACCGGCCACATGTCGGGCAGCGAAGCGCTGCTGCGCTGGAACTTCCGCAACCGCCTGGTGCTGCCCACCGAATTCATCCCGCTGGCTGAAGAGTCCGGCCTGATCGAGCCGATCAGCGAATGGGTGCTGGCCGAAGCCGCCCGTCAGGCGCGGCTGTGGCGCGATGAGGCGGGCTACGACGATTCCATCGCCGTCAACCTGCCCTCGCGCATGTTCGAGCGCGAGGATCTGCTGGGCACCGTGCGCGGCCTGATCGAGCGCCAGTCGCTGGGCCTGCACAACCTGCAGCTGGAGATCACCGAAACCAGCGTGATGAAGAATCTGGCGCAGGTCTACCAGCTCAGCAACGCGGGCGTCGGGCTGTCGATCGACGATTTCGGCACGGGCTATTCCTCGCTGGCCTACATGACGCGGCTGCCGGTCAGCCTGATCAAGATCGACCGGTCTTTCGTGCGCGATCTGGGCCTGACCGCGCAGAGCCAGGCGGTGGTCAACACGGTGATCGCGCTGGGCCACGCGCTGAATCTGCGTGTGCTGGCCGAGGGCGTGGAGACGCTGGAGCAGATGCGCATCCTGCGCCGTCTGGGCTGCTACTGGATGCAGGGCTTTCTGTTTGCGCCGCCGATGTCGGCGTCCGATTTCCTGCTGTGGCGCAGCCAGGTGCTGCTGGCTGAGACCGCGCTGTGGCAGGCCGAGCTGCGCCGCGAGGCGGGACCTCCGCCCATGCCGCCGCGTGCGGAAACGATGCCGCAGGTGCCGCCCGCGCCTGTGCTGCGTCTGGGTGCCGACACGGCGGGCGGCGAGCGGCGCAGCGGCGACCGGCGCAGCGACGGCCGTCCCCGCTGACTTCCGGGTTAAACCGCCCTGCCTAGAATGGCGCACCGACGCGCGGCCGCCAGTGGCCCAAAGCGCGCGGTCATCTTATGGATATCCCCCACCTGCCGCCGGAACCTTCCCGGGCGGCTTCTTCTGTTTCTGCTGCGGACGCGGCGCCGGACCGTCCGGATGCCCCCGATGCGCCTGCAGCCTCCGTGCCGCCGGTCAGCCAGCGCCTGGTTCCCCTGATCGTTGGCTGCACGCTCTTCATGCAGATGCTGGATTCGACGGTGGTCG
The DNA here is from genome assembly GCF_037688875.1 of Amphibiibacter pelophylacis. Classification (NCBI taxonomy): domain Bacteria; kingdom Pseudomonadati; phylum Pseudomonadota; class Betaproteobacteria; order Burkholderiales; family Sphaerotilaceae; genus Amphibiibacter; species Amphibiibacter pelophylacis. The sequence continues at coordinate 72,460 of NZ_JAWDIE010000017.1, read as the reverse complement.
TGACCGCGCTGCCCATGATGGCGCAGTCGCTGCACACGACCACGGTGCACCTCAGCGTGGCCATCACCGCTTACCTGCTGGCGCTGGCGGTGTGCGTGCCCATCAGCGGCTGGATGGCCGACCGCCTGGGCGCGCGGCGGGTGTTTTTCTGGGCGATTGCGCTGTTTACGCTCAGTTCGGTGGCCTGCTCCATGGCGTCCACGGTGCCGCAGCTGGTGCTCGCACGCCTGGTGCAGGGCGCAGCCGGAGCCATGATGGTGCCGGTGGGGCGGCTGATTTTGCTGCGCAGCGTGCCCAAGAGCGATCTGCTGCGCGCCATGTCGGCGCTGGCGGTGCCCGCACTGCTGGGGCCGGTGATCGGTCCGCCGCTGGGCGGGCTGATTGTCACCACGCTGTCCTGGCCCTGGATTTTTCTGATCAATGTGCCCGTGGGCGTACTGGGTCTGGTCCTGGTGCAGCGCTACGTGCCCGACCTGCGTGAGCAGGACGTGCCACCCCTGGACTTCAAAGGCTTCGTGCTCAGCAGCATCGCGCTGGCGACGCTGGTCGGCGGCTTTGAAGTCATCGGTCGCGACGTTTTAAGCCTGCCGCAGATCGTTGGCCTGGCGGCGGTGGGCGCGCTCAGCGGCCTGCTGTACGTGCGCCACGCCGCACGTCACCCGCATCCGCTGATCGATCTGCAACTGCTGCGCGTGCCCACCTTTGCCGTGTCGGTGCTGGGCGGCAACCTGTGCCGCATGGCGGTGGGATCGGTGCCTTTTCTGCTGGCGGTGATGCTGCAGGAAATCTTCGGCTTCAGCGCCCTGCAGGCGGGTCTGGTGACCTTTGCCTCGGCCGCCGGTGCGCTGGTCATGAAAATGGCGGCGCCGCCCATCCTGCGCCGCTGGGGCTACCCGCGCGTGTTGCGCCTCAACGCGGTGCTGACGGGCGGGGCCATCATGGCCTGCGCGCTGTTTTCGGCACAGACCCCGGCCTGGATCATGCTGGTCGTGCTCCTGGCCGGCGGATTTTTCCGGTCGCTGCAGTTCACGGCGGTCAACACGCTGACCTATGCTGACATCGCCCCGCGCGACATGAGCCGCGCCAGCACTTTTGCAGCGATGGCGCAGCAGCTGGGGATTTCGCTGGGCGTGGGCGTGGCGGCGGCGACGCTCAACCTCAGCCTGCTGGTGCGCGGCGCCGAAACGCCGGGCCGTCCGGACGTGATCGCCGGTCTGCTGGTGGTGGGCGCGATGTGTCTGGCGTCCGTGCTGTCTTTTCGCGCGCTGGCTGGCGATGCGGGGGCCAGCGTGGGCGGGAAGGGTTCTTCCCCGGAATGAAAAAAGGGGAGCGCTTTCGCGCTCCCCTTCTCACACGTGACCGCTGAAGAATCAGGCGGCGGTGGTGCGGCGGGCGGCCTTGGTGGCCTGCTCGGTGGCCTTGACGGCGCTGCTGGTGACGGCCTGGATGTTGGCTTCGGCGACGTCAGCGGCTTGCTTGGCGGCCTTGCTCACGGTGTCGTAAGCGTTGTTGGCAGCGGCGACCGACGACTTGACCATGGCGACCAGGCTTTCGGTGCCAGCGGGAGCGTTCTTGACGGCGGCGTCCACAGCGGCGTTCAGCTTGGATTGGGCTTCGGCGATGGTGGCTTCGGCGGTCTTGCCAGCTTCGTTGGCGGCACCGGCGGTGATGTCATACACCTGGCGGCCGTAGCTGGCCGCCTTTTCAACCTGGGGCTGCAGCAGGCCGGATTGCACGCTGACCAGCTCCTGCACGTCCTTGACGCTCATCAGCGACTGGGCGTTCTTGGTGGCTTGGTCCAGCACTTCGCGGGTGGTCTTCAGGTTCAGTTCGACCAGCTTTTCCACGCCGGAGAAGGTCTTCTGGGCCAGGCCGAAGAAGGCTTCAACGTTGTTTTTCTGGGCGGCGATCATTTGTTCGGGAGTAAACATAGCGGTTTCCTTTGAATGGGTGAGGAGAGGCAGAGGTGTTGCCTGTCAGCCCGTCATCTCTGTTGGCCGACGTTTGCTGCACTGCAACAAAACGGACTGTAACGGCTTTGCGGCGGCTGCGCAAGCTTTTTTTGTGCACTGCAGCAAAATTGTCACAAAATGGGTTTTTGGGCCCTCAGCCTTTCAGCCTTTCAGCCGGTCTGCTGGCGCACGGATTCGATCTGCTGGATGCGCTCCTGCAGGGCGTCCCAGTGGCTCTGGCCCAGCGCGGCGACCAGGGCATCGACCAGCAGCAGCAGCCCGGCGATGCTGTCCCAGCCCGATTCGCCCGTGGTGTGGCCGACCAGAATGCGCCAGGCGTGGGGGCTGACGGGCGAGCGCCACGGGTCGGTCAGCAGCACGACGCGGGCGCGGCGATCGGCACTCTGTTGCGCCAGCGGCAGCAGCGCCTCGTTGTAGCGTCGGATGTCAAAAACCACCACCACATCGCCCCGGCGCAGGCTGGCGATGTCGGCGGCCCAGTCGTGCGCGGCCGGCGACAGCAGCTGCACCTGCGGCCGAAGCTGGCGCAGCAGCTGGGCCATATAGGTGGCCAGCGCGTGGGTCAGCCGCCCGCCCACCAGCAGGATCTGGCGGCGCGGGTCGGCCAGCGCCTGCGCCACATCGGCGAAATCCTGCGGCGGCGTCAGCCGCGCGGTGTCCTGCAGGCAGCGCGCCAGGCGGTCTGCGTAGCCCTGCAGGAAAGGCTGGTCCTGCGCAGGGCTGGTGGCGCTGCGGTGGCGCTCCAGCGGTGACTGCAGGCGCTCCTGCAGCTCGCGGCGCAGGGCGTCCTGAAAGAGCGGAAAGCTGTCAAAACCCAGCTTCTGCACCAGGCGCAACACCGAGGGCGAACTCACGCCCGCCTGCTGCGCCCACTGCGCCAGGGTTTCCAGCCCGGCGCTGGGATAGCGCTCCAGCAGCACGCGCGCCAGCTTGCGCTCGACGGGCGACAGCTCGCCCAGGCGCAGCTGCACGGTGTCGGCAATGGAAGGAATCATGGCGGGCAGTCTGCGGTGTTACTTCTGTTAAATACGTCTTGTTTGTGACAATAATTTACTGTAAATTAAACTCACAACACAAGAACCCCAAGGAAACCGTTCATGCCCCGTGCACCCAGCAGCTCCGCCCTGTCCGCCGCCGATGCGCTGCGCAGCATCCTGGAAGAGCGCCAGATCCGCGATGTCAAGATCGGCATTTACGACATCGACGGCGTCATGGCGGGCAAGTACATGTCCACGGCCAAATTTCTGTCAGCCCTGAAAGGCGGCTTTGGCTTTTGCGACGTGCTCTTTGGCTGGGACGTGGCCAACAAACTGTACGACAACACGCGCCTGACCGGCTGGCAGCGCGGCTACGCCGACGCCGAAGTGCGGCTGCTGCCCGAATCATGGCGCGAGCTGCCCTTCGAGGCCAACACCCTGCTGGTGCAGGGCGAAATCGTCGGTCGTCTGGAAGGCCTGTGCCCGCGCGGCGTACTGCGCCGGGTGCTGGACCGGGCGGCGGATATGGGCTTTTCGGCCTTCGCGGGCTTCGAGTACGAGTTCCTGGTGCTGGAAGACAGCATCCAGATGCTGCAGGAAAAAGGCTTCCGCCACATGCGCCCCATGGGCACGGGCGGCTTTGGCTATTCGGTGCTGCGCAATTCGGTCAATACCGAGTTCTACGAGGGCCTGATGGCCCTGTGCCACACCATGGACATGCCGGTCGAAGGCCTGCACGAAGAGACCGGCCCCGGCGCGCTGGAGGCGGCGCTGCACGTCAACCCGGCGCTCAAAGCCAGCGACGATGCGGCCCTGTTCAAGACCTTTGTAAAGGTGCTGGCGCAGCGCCAGAAGCGCACGGCCTGCTTCATGGCCAAGTGGGACGAATCGCAGTCGGGGCAGGGTGGACACATCCACGTCTCGCTGCAGGACAAGGCGGGGCGCAACGTCTTTCACGACGCCGCGCAGCCGCAGGGCATCAGCGCGCTGCAGCGCCACTTTGTCGCCGGGCTGCTGCACCACATGCCGGCCATCACCGCGCTGGCCGCGCCGACCATCAACAGCTACCGGCGTCTGGTGCCGGGCTACTGGGCGCCGACCACCGCGCTGTGGGGCGTGGACAACCGCACCGTGTCGGTGCGCGCCATCCCGGGCAGCAGCACCTCGCAGCGGGTCGAGTACCGCCTGCCCGGCGCCGACTGCAACCCGTATCTCGCGCTGGCCAGCTGCCTGGCGGCGGGGCTGGACGGCATCGCGCAGCGCATGACGCCGCCCGAGCCCGTCACCACCAACGGCTACCTGCTGGATGTGCCGCCCGAGCAGCACCTGCCGCGCACGTTGTGGGACGCGGCGCAGGCGCTCAAGGCCAGCCCGGCCATGGCCGACTGGCTGGGCGCCGATTTTGTCGAGCATTTCGCGCTGACCCGCGAGTGGGAAGCGCGCCAGTTCCAGGCCTCGGTGACCGATTGGGAGCTGAACCGTTACTTCGAAATCATCTAGAAAGCCCCTGCGATGACTGCAAATCCATCCAGCCCCGATCATTTCCGCGTCATTTCCCCGGTGGACGGCAGTGTGCTGTTCGAACAGGCCTACCAGGACAGCGCCGCCCTGAGCGCCGTCCTGGACGCCAGCCGCCAGGCCCAGCGCGCCTGGCGGGCGACGCCGCTGGCGCAGCGCATCGCCCTCGTCCAGGCCGCCATGCAGTGGCTGCAGGACCACGGCGCGCAGGTGGCCGAATCGGTCACGCGGCAGATGGGCCGCCCGATCAGCCAGTCGCCCGGCGAGCTGCGCGGCATGAAGGAGCGCGCCGACCACATGTGCGCCATCGCGCCCCAGGCGCTGGCCGACCTCGTGCCCGCGCCCAAAGCCGGGTTCAATCGTTTTCTGCGCCGCGAGCCCGTGGGCACGGTGCTGGTGCTGGCGCCCTGGAACTACCCGCTGCTGACGGCGGTGAACAGCATCGTTCCTGCGCTGGTGGCGGGCAACTGCGTGATCCTGAAGCATTCGGCACAGACGCCGCAGATCGCCGACTTCTTCGCCCGAGCCTTTCAGGCGGCGGGTTTGCCGGCCGGCGTTTTCCAGGCGATTTACGCCCGCCACGAGGACACGCTGGCGCTGGTCGCGGCGCCGCAGGTCGATTTTGTCGCCTTCACCGGATCGGTTGCGGCCGGGCGCAGTGTGCAGCGCGCTCTGGGCGATCGCTTCATCCACGCCGGGCTGGAACTGGGCGGCAAAGACCCCGCCTATGTGCGCGCCGACGCCGATGTGGCCTTTGCGGTCGAAAACCTGGTCGATGGCAGCTTTTTCAACAGCGGCCAGTCGTGCTGCGGCATCGAGCGCATTTACGTCCATCGCAGCCTGTACGCCCGCTTTGTGGATGATTTTGTCGCGCTCACCCGCCAGTACCGCCTGGGCGATCCGCTGCAGGCGGACACCAACCTCGGCCCCATGGTGCGCGCCGACGCGGCGGCCTTTGTGCGCGCCCAGATCGCCGAGGCGGTGGGGCAGGGCGCCCGTGCGCTCATCGATCCGTCGGCTTTCGCCGCCAGCCGCGAGGGCACGGCCTATCTGGCGCCGCAGGTGCTGGTGGATGTCGATCACCGCATGAGGGTCATGACCGAGGAAACCTTCGGGCCCGTCGTCGGCATCATGGCCGTCGACGATGACGACGAAGCCCTCCGCCTGATGAACGACAGCCCCTACGGCCTGACCGCATCACTGTGGACGCGCGACCTCGAACGCGCCACGGCGCTGGGCGACCAGATCGAGACCGGCACAGTCTTCATGAACCGCTGCGATTACCTGGACCCGGCGCTGGCCTGGACCGGCGTCAAGGACACCGGGCGCGGTATCAGCCTGTCCGAGCTGGGTTTTGCGCAGCTCACCCGCATCAAATCTTTCCACCTGCGCCATCCGGCCTGAGCCCGGCAGCGCCCCAGCAGGAGCCCCTGATGACCTTATCCGGCAACTGGAACTACCCCACCGCGATCCGCTTTGGCGCCGGTCGCCTGGCCGAACTGCCCGCGCTGTGCGCGCAGGCGGGGCTGAAGCGTCCGCTTGTCGTTACCGACCCGGGCCTGGCGGCCTCGCCGCTGATGGCGCGGGTGACGGCGGCGCTGGGCGACACGCCGCACGGTGTGTTCAGCGACATGCGGCCCAACCCGGTCGGGCGCGATGTCGATGCGGGCGTGCACGCCCTGCGCGCGGGCGGCCACGATGGCGTCATCGCCTTTGGCGGCGGCAGCGCGCTGGACGTGGGCAAGGCGATTGCGCTGATGTCCGGCCAGGATAGACCGATGTGGGATTTGGAAGACGTGGGCGACAACTGGCTGCGCGTGAAGGAATCGGGCGTAGCGCCCAGCCTGGCGATTCCGACCACGGCCGGGACGGGCTCTGAGGTGGGCCGCGCCTCGCTCATCATCGACGAGGCCAGCCAGCGCAAGGTCATCCTCTTTCACCCGCTGATGCTGCCCAAGCTGGTGCTGGCCGATCCGGAACTGACGCTGGGCCTGCCGCCGCACATCACGGCGGCGACGGGCATCGACGCTTTCGTGCACAACTTCGAAGCCTACTGCTCGCCTTTTTATCACCCCATGGCGCAGGGTGTGGCGCTGGAAGGCATGCGCCTGATCCACGAGTTTCTGCCGCAGGCGGTGCGCCAGGGCAGCGACATCACGGCACGCTCGCAGATGCTGGCGGCCTCGATGATGGGCGCGACGGCCTTCCAGAAAGGCCTGGGCGGCGTGCACGCGCTCAGCCACGCGGTGGGTGCGATGTTCAATGTGCACCACGGCCTGGCCAACGCGGTGCTGCTGCCCTATGTGATGTGGCGCAACCGCAGCGCAATTGCCGATCGCTTGGTGCCGGTGGCGCGTTACTTGGGCCTGCCACAGCCCAGTTTCGAGGCGCTGCTGGACTGGGTGCTGGCGCTGCGCCGCGACCTGGGCATCGCCCACTCGCTGGGCGAGCTGGGCCTGGACGACGCGCAGGCCGCCGCCGTGGCCGCCAAGGCCAAGCAGGATCCCAGCGACGGCGGTAACCCGCTGACACTGACGGTGGCCGATTACCGCCAGCTCTATCTGGACGCCCTGGCCGGGCGCGTGGGCTATGGCGACTGAAGCCGGCTCTGCCTCTGCCTCATCCCGGGCGGTGCCGGTGCGGATCGGCATTTCCACCTACCCGGTCAACCCCGACGACCGCTACACCCTGCCTGCCGCCTACGTCGCCGCCGTGGTGCGGGCGGGCGGCACGCCGCTGCTGCTGCCTCCGGTGGGTGCGGCGCACGCGGCGGTCTGGCTGGACGGGCTGGATGGCCTGGTGCTGGCGGGCGGCGGCGACATCGACCCGGAGCGCTACCAGGGCCGGGGCCACGACACCATCTACAACCTGAGCGCCGAGCGCGACAGCACCGAGCTGGCGCTGGCCCGTCTGGCGCTGGACGGGCAGCTGCCCACGCTGGCCGTCTGCCGCGGGCTGCAGATCATCAACACCCTGCTGGGCGGCAGCCTGCACCCGCACCTGCCCGATGTGGTTGGCGAGGCCACGCTGCACCGCGCGCCGCCGCGCGATCCGGTGCCGCACGCGGTTCGCGTGGAGGCGGGCTCCGGCCTGGCCGCGCTGATCGGCGAGCAGGTCGAGACCGCGTCCTGGCACCATCAGGCCGTGGATCGCCTGGCTGACGGGCTGACCGCCGTGGCGTGGGCGCCCGACGGCGTCATCGAGGCCGTTGAATCCGCCCAGCACCCGCAGCTCATGGCCGTGCAGTGGCACCCCGAGCTGACGGCCGACATCGACAGCAGCCAGCAGCGCCTCTTTGACCAGCTAGTGGCCTGGGCCCGCACGCGCCGCGCCTGAACAGGCCGGAGCGCGCCAATGCTTTCTTGACCGATCCCGGCGGTTCCGGGCCAAAAAGCGTTCCGGACGATGCAACCGGGCGATCACTCCAGGAGACAGCATGAACAAGAGAGAGAACGTGGTGCGCGAGCTCAAGCCCACGCTGGGCGCGATCCAGCTGTGGGGGATCGCGGTGGGCCTGGTCATTTCGGGCGACTATTTCGGCTGGAGCTACGGCTGGGGCGCGGCCGGAACGCTGGGCTTTCTGGTCACCTTCGTGTTCATCGCGCTGATGTACACCACCTTCATCTTCAGCTACACCGAGCTGTCCACGGCCATTCCGCACGCGGGCGGACCTTTCGCCTACGCCTACCGCGCCTACGGGCCCAAGGGCGGTTACTTCGCGGGCATGGCGACGCTGATCGAGTTCGTCTTCGCGCCCCCGGCCATCGCGCTGGCGATCGGCGCCTATCTGAACAACCTCTTTCCGGCGCTGGACCCCAAGTGGATCGCCGTCGGGGCGTACGCGGTCTTCATGGTGCTGAACATCCTGGGGGTGAGCATCGCGGCCAACTTCGAGCTGTTCGTGACCGTACTGGCGATTGGCGAGCTGCTGGTCTTCATGGGCGTGGTCGCGCCAGGCTTCTCCTGGCAGCACTTTGCACTGGATGGCTGGGCGGGCAGCAGCATGTTCTCGGCGGCCACGGTGAGCGGCATCCTGGGCGCGATTCCCTTTGCGATCTGGTTCTTTCTGGCGATCGAGGGCGTGGCCATGGCCGCCGAAGAGGCGCGCGACCCGCGCCGCACCATTCCCAAGGCCTACATCGCGGGCATCCTGACGCTGGTGGCGCTGGCTTTTGGCGTGATGATTTTTGCGGGCGGCGTGGGCAACTGGAAAGAGCTGGCAAACATCAACGACCCGCTGCCCAAGGCCATGGCCATCATCGTCGGGCAGAGCAGCGGCTGGATGCACATGCTGATCTGGCTGGGCCTGTTCGGCCTGGTGGCCAGCTTTCACGGCATCATCATGGGCTACTCGCGCCAGATTTTCGCGCTGGCCCGCGCCGGTTACCTGCTGCCCTGGTTTGCCGCCGTGCACCCGCGCTTTCGCACGCCGCACCGGGCCATCCTGGCCGGGGGTGTGGTCGGCATCGCAGCCATTTTCAGCGACAGCCTGATCACGCTGGGTGGCCAGAGCCTCACCGCCAACATCATCACCATGTCGGTGTTTGGCGCGCTGCTGATGTACATCATCTCCATGGCCAGCCTGCTGCGCCTGCGCCGCATCGAGCCGGGCATGGATCGGCCTTACCGCGCACCGGTGTTCCCGCTTTTTCCGTGGATCGCGCTGGTGATTGCCGTGATCTCGCTGCTCGCCATGGCCTGGTTCAGCAGCCTGGTCTTCGTGCTGTTCGCCGCTATCGTGGGCCTGGGCTATGTCGGCTTCCTGCTGACCGGAGCCAGCCGCGACGCGGCGCCCCGGGATGAGATGCTGGAGGGGCGCTGATCAGGCCCCGGCGAGCGCATGGCGCAGCAAAAGCGCTGCCAGCGTCAGCATGGTCAGCCCGATGATGCCGTCCAGAACCTGCCAGGCGCGCGGCCGTGCAAAAACCGGCGCCAGGGCGCGAGCGCCAAAACCCAGCAGCGTGAACCAGCCTACGCTGGCGGTGCAGGCCCCGGCGATGAAGCTGACCTGCGCCAGCCCCGGCGGGTGCTGCGCGCCGATGCTGCCCACCAGCAGCACGGTGTCCAGATAGACATGCGGGTTGAGCAGGGTGAACGCCGCTGCCTGCGCCAGTGCAGCGCCCAGGCTCAGGCCGCCGCCCTGCGCGGCCTGCAGCCGGCTGGCATGGCGCGCCCGCAGCAGCGCCTTCCAGCCGTACGCGGCCAGAAAAACCGCCCCGGCCCCGGCCATGATCTGTGCCAGCCCGGGGTGGCTGGCGATCACCCGCGCCATGCCCAGCACCCCGGCGGTGATCAGCACGGCGTCGGCCAGCGCACAGAGCACCACCACCGGCGTCACGTGCTCGCGGCGCAGGCCCTGGCGCAGCACGAAGGCGTTCTGCGCACCAATGGCGACAATCAGGCTCAGGCCCAGCAGCAGGCCGTGGAGGAAAATGGGGGGCATGGGAGAGATTGTCCACGGGAACGGAGCCAGGCATGCAGAGCTGTTCGTCGCTACGGCCCCCATGCGGCATACTCCCGCACTGTTCCAGACCCAGGCCTGCACCATGACCGCTGATCTTGCCCCTGCTTCGCCCCCCACCTCCGCCGCCCCGCGCATCGGCTTTGTCTCGCTGGGCTGCCCCAAAGCGCTCACTGATTCCGAGCTGATCCTGACGCAGCTCTCGGCCGAGGGTTACCAGACGCACAAATCCTTTGCGGGAGCGGATCTGGTTGTCGTCAACACTTGCGGCTTCATCGACGATGCGGTGCGCGAGAGCCTGGACACCATCGGTGAGGCGCTGGCCGAGAACGGCAAGGTCATCGTGACGGGCTGCCTGGGCGCGCGCACGGGCGAGGGGGGTGAGAACCTGGTGCGCCAGACCCACCCCAAGGTGCTGGCGGTGACGGGGCCGCACGCCACGCAGGAGGTCATGGACGCCATCCACCAGCACCTGCCCAAACCGCATGATCCGTTTGTTGATCTGGTGCCCGCGCAGGGCATCAAGCTGACGCCGAAGCACTACGCCTATCTGAAAATCAGCGAAGGCTGTAACCACCGCTGCACCTTCTGCATCATCCCCTCGATGCGCGGCGATCTGTTCAGCCGCCCCGTGGGCGACGTTCTGGGCGAGGCCAAACGCCTGTTCGAATCGGGCGTGAAAGAGCTGCTCGTCGTCAGCCAGGACACCAGCGCTTACGGCGTCGATGTGAAATACAGAACCGGTTTCTGGGACGGCCAGCCCGTCAAAACCCGCCTGCTGGACCTGTGCCAGCGCCTGGGCGAACTGGCGCGCGGGCACAAGGCCTGGGTGCGGCTGCACTACGTCTACCCCTATCCCAGCGTGGACGATCTGCTGCCTTTGATGGCCGAAGGGCTGATCCTGCCCTACCTGGACGTGCCCTTCCAGCACGCGCACCCCGAGGTGCTGCGTCGCATGAAGCGGCCGGCCAGTGCTGAAAAAGTGCTGGAGCGCCTGCTGGCCTGGCGCCAGGCCTGTCCGGAGCTGGTGGTGCGCTCGACCTTCATCGCCGGATTCCCGGGCGAAACGCGCGAGCAGTTCGAGCACCTGCTTGATTTTGTCCGTGAAGCGCAGATCGACCGCGCAGGCTGCTTTGCCTACTCGCCCGTGGACGGTGCTCCGGCCAACGCGCTGGATGGCGCCCTGCCGCAGGAGGAGCGCGAAGCGCGCCGCGCCGAATTCATGGCCGTTGCCGAGCAGGTGTCGGTGCAGCGCCTGCAGCGCCGCGTCGGCCAGACCCTGCAGGTGCTGATCGACCACGCCCCCGCGCTGGGTCGCCGGGGCGGGCGCGGCCGCAGTTACGCCGATGCCCCCGAGATCGACGGCATCGTCCACCTCCTGCCGCCCAACAAGGCCTCAAAAACGCTCAAAGTCGGCGAATTCACCCGCGCTGTGGTCGTCGAAGCGCGCGGACACGATCTGGTGGCGCAGCCGGTTTGATGAGTCATGATCGACGCATCAGGCCTCTGCGAACCTGAGTTTCCCTACCCGCTGCAGATCCACGCTTTGGCGGGCCAGCCAGAGGTCATACGCATCCTGCATGGCCAGCCAGCTTTCTGGTGACCGGCCTACGGATTTTGCCAGGCGCAGGGCCATTTCCGGGGTGACCCGGCCAGTTCCTTTCAGAATCCGGCTCAGCGTCGAGGCTGCGACGTCCAGTTTCTCGGCGAGCTCCCTGCCGCTGATTCCGTTGGGCTCCAGATAAACCTCGCTGATGAATTCACCGGGGTGGGGCGGGTTGTGCATGGTGGTCATCAGTGATAGTCCTCGTAATCCACAATGTAGGCATTGCCTTCCCTGAATTCGAAGGTCAGACGCCAATTGGCATTCACCGCAATCGACCAGCGCCCTGCGGATGGGCCTTTCAGTGGATGCAGACGAAAGCCGGGGATATCCATATCCTCAATGATTTGCGCAGTATCGAGAGCTGCAAGTTGCAGGCGCAGACGCTTTCCATGGCTGGCCTGCACCCCTGCGAGACTTCCTGTTTCGAAGAGATTTTTCAGACCTTTGTGCTGAAACGTCTTGATCATGGGGATCAATATAGCATGTTGCGCACCACGCAACAACGGTGAATCCACGCAGAAATCCAGCAGGCTGTTTCACCCCTACACCAGCCGCCACCCCACCGCCACCACCGCCCCCAGAAGCAGCACCAGCACAGTCCCCACCGAGATGATCCAGCGGCGCTGGCTGCGCTGTTCGCGCACGAGCTGGCCGATGGCTTCGACCAGTTCGGGGTGACTGGGCTGGACCTTGCCGTGGCGCGACGAGTGCGACAGCGCCAGCAGCGTGCTGTGCAGCAGGCGCGGCACTTCGGGCATGAGCTGGGCGTAGCTGGGCGCCTCTTTTTTCAGGCCCTGAAGCAGGGCGCGCCAGCCCACCTGCTCGTTCATCCAGCGTTCCAGGAAGGGTTTGGCGGTGTGCCACAGGTCCAGATCGGGGTCGAGCTGGCGCCCCAGGCCCTCGATGTTGAGCAGCGTTTTCTGCAGCAGCACGAGCTGCGGCTGGATTTCCACCTGGAAGCGCTTGGAGATCTGGAACAGACGCAGCAGCACCTGGCCCAGCGAGATTTCCTTCAGAGGCCGGTCAAAGTAAGGCTCGCACACGGTGCGCACCGCGCCTTCCAGCGCGTCCACGCGCGTCTGCGACGGCACCCAGCCCGATTCAATGTGCAGCTCGGCGACGCGTTTGTAATCGCGCTGGAAGAAGGCCAGGAAGTTCTGCGCCAGATAGCTCTTGTCGAACTCGGACAGCGTGCCGATGATGCCGAAATCCAGCGCAATGTAGCGCCCCAGCGTCTCGGGCGCCGTCGACACCAGGATGTTGCCCGGGTGCATGTCGGCGTGGAAAAAGCCGTCGCGGAAGACCTGGGTGAAGAAAATGGTCACGCCATCGACCGCCAGGCGCTTCATGTCCACCCCGGCGGCGATCAGGCGATCCACCTGCGCGATGGGCACGCCGTGCATGCGCTGCATGACGATGACCTGCGTGCTGCAGAAATCCCACATCATTTCCGGCACGATCAGCAGGTTCAGGCCCTGCATGTTGCGCCGCAGCTGGGTGGCGTTGGCGGCTTCGCGCACCAGGTCCAGCTCGTCGTGCAGATACATGTCGAACTCGCTGACGACCTCGCGCGGGCGCAGGCGCTTGCCGTCGCTGGACAGGCGCTCAACCCAGGCGGCCAGCGTGTGCATCAGCGCCAGATCGTTCTCGATCACCGACTGCATGCCGGGGCGCAGCACCTTGATGGCCACCTCGCGGCCATCGTGCAGCCGCCCGAAATAGACCTGCGCAATCGAGGCGCTGGCGATGGGATGCTCGTCGATCTGGGCAAACATCTGGCCCACGGTGCGGCCCAGCGCCGATTCGATGATGCGGAAAGCGTGGGCGTTATCGAAGGGCGCGACGCGGTCCTGCAGCAGGGTCAGCTCGTCCGCAATGTCCGGCGGCAGCAGATCGCGCCGGGTGGACAGCACCTGGCCGAACTTGACGAAGATGGGGCCCAGACGCTCCAGTGCCAGACGCAGGCGCTGGCCGCGTGGCGCGTGCAGTCGCCGCCCCAGCGTCATCACGCGCAGTAGCCCGCGCACCCAGCGCTGCCGGAAGGGCGACAGGGCGATCTCGTCCAGCCCGTAGTGGGCGATGATGTAAAGGATGTAAACCAGCCGCAGCGGGTATTGCAGGAAGCGCATGGGCAGGAAGCTCACAGATGCGGCTTACTGCCGTTTGCCGATCAGCGCGCCCAGCGTGCTGGCCGCCTGCTGCACCGCGCTGCTGGCGAAGTGGCCCGCCGTCACCAGCGCCATGGCGACGCTGGGGCCGACCCAGCGTTCCAGATCGGCTTCGATGTCCCAGCGCACGTGCGCGATGATCCAGTTGATGTCGCTGGCCAGCGCGCCCGGCCCGGCGACCTGCGTGGCCACCAGCGGCCCGCGCGCCAGAGCGCCCACCAGCGCCAGCGGGTTGCTGGCGTCCAGGTGGACGTGCAGGGTGGGCGCCAGCGCCACGGCGGCATCGTCCGCAGCGACGGCTTCCAGAAGACCGGCCGGGGTGATCAGGAAGAGCAGCTCGGCGCCGCGCGGCAGGTGGCGCGGCCAGTCGTCCAGATGCACGTGCAGCGCGTGGCCGACGTGCGCCTGCAGGCGGCGCGTGGCTTCAGGCTCGGCCGACAGCACGTGGTTGGCCAGCAGGGTGACGCGCTCCAGCCCGGCCTGCGACAGCGACTGGACCAGGCCCGAGAAGGGCATTTGGGGGGCATTTTTGAAATTCATGGCGTAGCGGGGCACTGGGCCCGTAATCAGGCTTTGGATTGTAGGCGCTGGCCATGCCTACAATCGGCCATGAACCCTGATCCCTTCCCGCGCCTGGACCCATCGGTCTCGTTGCCTGAGCAGCCGCCCGCCTTGCCGGTGATCGAGCCCGACGCGCTGGTGCGCCGCCTGGCCGGTCTGGCGCAGGTCTATGTGGTGGGCGGGGCGGTGCGCGACGCGCTGCTGGGCGAACCGGCGGGCGACCGCGACTGGGTGGTGGTGGGCGCCCGCGCGCAGGACCTGCTGGACCTGGGATTCCGCCCGGTCGGCCAGGATTTTCCGGTGTTCCTGCACCCGCAGACTCAGGACGAGTTCGCACTGGCGCGCACCGAGCGCAAGTCGGCGCCGGGCTACGGCGGCTTTGTTTTCCATGCTGATCCGTCGGTGACGCTGGAGCAGGATCTGCTGCGGCGCGATCTCACCCTCAACGCCATGGCGCAGACGCTGGACGGCCGCCTGATCGACCCGTTGGGCGGCTGGCGCGACCTGCGCGCGGGCGTGCTGCGGCACGTCTCGGACGCCTTCACCGAAGACCCGCTGCGCGTCCTGCGCCTGGCGCGGCTGGCGGCGCGCTGGCCGCAGTTCACGGTGGCGCTTGGCACGCAGCAGCTTCTGGCGCAGCTCGCGCGCAGTGGCGAGCTGCAGGCGCTGGTGCCCGAACGCCTGTGGCGAGAGGTGGCGCGTGCGATTGTGTCGAAGCAGCCGTCGCGCTTCGGTCAGGTGCTGGGCGATTGCGGCGCCTGGTCCGTGCTGCTGCAGACGGCCGGGCTGCCGGAGGGTCTGGCGCAGTGGTCGCTTGAAGGGGAAAACCGGTGGGGCAGCGCCTGGCGTCATCTGGATCCCGCCGAAGGCCTGGGGCTGGACGAGCGCTGGACCCTGCTTTGGCTGGCCCGCACTTTGCTGGCCGGTGACGATTCGGCCAGCGTGCTGGACCACGCCGCCGTGCTGCAGCGCGTCTGGCGCGTCCCGTCCAGCGCGCAGGAGCTGCTCGCCTGCGCGGCCCGCGAGCGGGCTGCGCTGGTGTCGTCCTCTTCGGCCACCACGGCGACCACGGCGTCCATGGCGCTATCTCCGCGCAGCCTGCTGGACGCGCTGCAGCGTCTGGACGCCTGGCGCCGACCGCAGCGCGCGCAGTCCCTCTGGGCGCTCGTGCAGCATCTGGACACGGCACTGCCGGGCGCGAAGGCCATCGCCTGGGCCGCACAGCAGCAGCACGCCGCATGGCAGCGGCTGCAGGCGCTGGATCAGGCTCAGGTGATCCGCGCAGCGCAGGAGCGTGGGGCTAAAGGCCCGGCCATCGGCCAGGCGCTGGACGCGGCGCGGCTGGCGCTGCTGCAGCAGGCAGGGCCGGGCGACTGAAACATCGGCCCGGCTGCGGTCTCAGAGGCGGTGGGCCGTCACCGTCATCACCTTGGCCATGCCGCGCATCGCCGTTTTCACCGGGCCGGGCAGGGGGATGCCCCCTGCAGCCAGCGCATCGTCGGCGTGACGGGCCTCGTCGGCCTTCATCCGTTCAACAATGGCCTGCGAAAGCGCATCGCTGGGCGGCAGGCGCTCCATGTGCTCGTCCAGATGCGCCTCGACCTGACGCTCGGTTTCAATCACGAAGCCCAGGCTGCGCGCATCGCCCAGCCGCCCGGCCAGCAGTCCCAGCGCGAACGATCCGGCGTACCACAGCGGGTTGAGGTGGCTGCGGTGCGCGCCCAGCTCGCGCAGGCGGTCCTGCGTCCAGGCCAGATGGTCGATTTCTTCCTCGGCGGCGTGCAGCATCTGCGCCCGAAGCGCGGGCGATCGCGCTGTCAGCGCCTGCGCCTGATAGAGCGCCTGCGCGCACACCTCGCCGACGTGGTTGACGCGCATCAGGCTGCCCGACAGCGCCTTGTCCGTGGGGGAGAGGCGGGCGTCACTCTCCATGGCGGCCAGAGCCAGATCGTCCGGCTGCACGCTCGGAGGCAGCGGGCGCGGTGTACGGCTGTGCACCTCGCCCCAGATGGTCTGCAGCGCCCGCCCGACACTGGCCAGCAGCGGATCCAGCCCGCTCAAAGTACGCGGTTCGGGCCGGCTGGCCCCGCCCGCCGCGTGGTTCGGCATGGATGCGGAATGAGGGTTTGTCATGTTAAAAATCCTTAATAATCAAACAGATGGATTGATTGTTTCAGACTGTTTCTGATGATTTGTTGTGTGCCGGCGACAACTGCCGCAAGTTTCTGGGCAAAAGCATGGCGTTCACGCCACTCTCAGGCAAGATTAGCACCCGTAGCAGGCAGTTTGTTCGCCTGCTCTTGCGACACACCAGTTTTCTCTTCCTTTTGGAGATTTGTTATGAAAAAGACAATCATCGCCTTCGCCGCTCTGGCTTCCTTCGCTGGTCTGGCTTCGGCCCAGTCCTCCGTGACCCTGTCTGGCCGCGTGAACGCTGGCGTGGGCAAGTTTGTGGGTACCACTGACAACCGCGTTCTGTCGAACGAATGGTCTGGCCTGATCTTCTCGGGCGTTGAAGATCTGGGCAACGGCCTGTCGGCTGGTTTCAAGCTGAACCCCCGTTTCAACATCGTTGATGGTGGTACCAGTGGCGGCAGCCTTCCCGTGAACAGGGACGCAGCTGGTAACGTCACTTCCACCGGTGGTATTGGTTTCGGTGAAAAGCTGGTATTCTTGCAGAGCGCCTTTGGCAAAATCAGCTTGGGTACTGTCAGCAAGCCTGCTTTCGATGCTGTGAGCTGGTCTGACGTGAACGGCTGGTACAACGGCGATAACTGGGCTGCCATCCAAGGCGGTGCCGATAGCGCTTGGGAATCCAGCGCTTCGCGCATGGATCGTGCTGCCCGTTATGAATACAACGCCAACGGCCTGTACGCTGGCGTGGCACTGTCTGACAAGAACAAGGCCGGTGAAACCAACGCGCTGGCCACCGAAATGCCCGTCAGCGTGGGCGCCAGCTTCAATGCGCTGGGTTTCAAGGTCGGTATCGGTCATGACCGTGGTCGCGTGAAGTCTACCAACCAGCAAAACTGGACCGTTCTGGGTCTGGGCTACAGCATGCCCGGCCTGGCTGATTTCGGTGCCAGCTACGGTCAAGGTAAAGATTCTATTGGTGCCAAGCGTCAAGCAGCCCAGATTGGCGCTGCTGGTAACGTCGGTGCCGTTCGTGTTGCCCTGACGTACGCAGACATCCGCAACACGCCTGTTGCCACCATCGTTACGCCTGACCCGAAAGCTGTCAAAGTGAGCCAAGTGGTGACGCTGGGCGCCAAGTACAGCCTGAGCAAGCGCACTTCCATCTTCGGTGATGTCGCTTATGACAAGGCCGTCAAGGATGCCAACAAGAACAATGCTGCTGTCAACGCCAACCGCCTGGCTGTTGGCTACAGCCTGGGTATTGCGCACAGCTTCTGATCCAATGGGCGCTCCTGCAGCGCCCTGCTGATCGGCACTTTGTGTCTGCATTCCAAAGCCGCCTTCGGGCGGCTTTTTTATTGCCCAGTGCCAAGTTGCTCCTGGGGCGGCTTTACTTCACAGACGCCACTCCCAAGCCCATGCCAGAATCTTTCACATGAAGATAAATTGGCAGGGAGGCCCCATGAGGTCCAGTCGTCCGGGTGTGAAGAGCGCAAGGCGAGGCTGGTTGTGTGCGGGTGTTGCGGCTGTGGGGCTGACCGCTGTGGCGGGTCCTGCACCCGTGTGGGCGCAGAGCGAGGTGAGCTTGTCCGGTGCAGTCGATGCATCGGTCGGACGCGATATGGGCAAGACCGACCGATCGGTACGCACCGGCACGCAGGGGCGTGGCACGCATCTGACCTTGGCCGGCGCCGAGGCGCTGGGCAATGGGCTCAAAGCGGGTTTTGTGATCCGCCAGGAGATATTCCTGACCGGTGACCCCACTGACAGCATCCGTCTGCGCGACCGCTATGTTTACCTGGAATCCGACCGCATCGGGCGTCTGTCGCTGGGCACGCGGGTGCGGCCCGGTTTCACGATGGCCGCCGCCGCCGACCCGTTCATGACCGACGGTGTAGCGGCCAACAGCGAAATCACCAGCATGGCGGGCGTGACATCGCCCTACGCGGATTCGCGGGCCAGCCGGTCGGTGACTTTTGAGACACAGTACGCGGGCGCTTTTCTGGCCCTGCAGGTGGCTGACAAGGCCCAGGCGGACGACGCTGCCGTGCAGGTCATCCCGGTCAGTGCGGCGCTGGGCTGGCGCAACGACGACGCCGTGATCGGGGTGGGCTACGACAGGCCAGGTTTTCGCATCGGCAATGCCACATCAGAGGCGGTATCGCTCAGTGGTCGCTATAACCTGGGTGCGGTCACGCTGCACGCTGGGGTCGGGCGGGCCAAAGGTGGGGCGACCTCGCCTATAGACATCAACGCCGGTCCGGGGCTGACTTTCGCCAAAGGCGATGTGATCAGTGGACAGCTCACTCGCCTGGGGCTGCCCAACGGCTACACCGTGCGCTCGGCGTTGCTGGGGGTGACCTGGCGTTTGGGGGCGTTCGAGCTGCTGGCGTCTTACGGCATTCTGGATTCGCAGGACCTGGCCAATGCGCGGGATCGTATTCCGCTGGCGGCCCAGGCTTCAGCACTCGGGGCGCAAGCCCAGGCGCTGGGCGCCCAGGCCGCAGCTTTGGGCGCGCAAGCAGTTGCAGCCGGCCAGGCGGGTAACCTGGCGCAGGCGCAGTCGCTGGGGACGCAGGCGCAGACCCTGGGGGCTCAGGCCACCGCGCTGGCGACCCAGGCCAGGCAGCAGGCTGCCGCCATGCTGGCTTATCAGGCCAGTAACACCCAGGTCGCGCAGCGCCTGGCCTTGGGCGTGCGCTACAACCTGAGCGCCCGCACTTCCATTTATGCCAATGCGGCGCGCGATCCGCGCCAGCCTTCCGGGCCGCAGACGGCTTACGAGCTTGGGGTGAGACACCGCTTCTGAGCGTGTTGGGTGGTGTCTCATGTGACCCCGGCTGGTCCGGGGTCTTTTTTTGCCGGTGCGCGGGCCGGATCCCGCCGCGACAGGTGATCCGACAGAAACTGCGGCAGCGCCGCGTCCAGGCTGAAGGACACGTTGAAGCGCAGCCAGGGGCTGGGTGGTGCGCCGTCGGTCTGCGCCTGCGCCTGAAAAAGATCCCCCGGCCCCAGCAGGATGCGTTCGCGCGCGGCGGCCTGGGCCAGGGCCTGGCTGTGCGCGATCAGCGGGTGGCGCGCCCACAGGAAAAGCCCCGCCTGCGGCTGCGCGAACAGCTCGAACCCCAGCGCCGTCAGCCACTGCGCGGTGTGCACATGCGCCTGCGCCAGCCGCTCGCGCAGGCGCAGCAGGTGCTTGCGCCAGCGGCCCTCGAGCAGCACATGCAGCGTCAGGCGCTCGCTGAGCTCGGACGAGGTCAGTCCCGAGGCCATTTTCAGCGCCGCCAGGTGGCGGATCTGCAGCGGGTGCGCCAGCACATAGCCCACGCGCAGATTGGGCGTGATCGTCTTGGAAAAGCTGTGAATGTGGATGACGCGCGCCAGCTGGTCCAGGCTGGCCAGCGAGGGGCGGTGAGCGCTGTCCAGATCGGCGTAGATGTCGTTCTCGACCAGCGTCAGATCGTGCTGGTGCGCGATCTGCAGCAGGCGGTGCAGCTGGCCCAGCGACGCGGTCGAGCCCGTCGGGTTCTGCAGCCTGGGCTGGGTGAAGAAGACTTTGGGGCGATGCTGCTGGCACAGTGCTTCGAGCCGATCCAGGTCGTAGCCCTGCGCGGTGCGCGGGACGCCCAGCAGACGCGCGCCCTGCAGGCGCAGCATGAAGAGCAGGTTGGCGTAGCCGGGATCATCGACCAGCACCGCGTCGCCGATGCGCACCAGCGAGCGCACGCACAGGTCCAGCCCCTGGCTGGCGCCGTGGGTCAGCAGAACCTGATCGGGCTTCAGGGCCAGTTCCCGCCCGGCGTGCATGTCGACCAGCCACTGGCACAGCGGCGGGTGGCCGCGCGGATGCCCGTAGCCGTTGAGCTTGGGCAGATCGGTGCTGAGGTGGCGCAGGCTGCGGCGCAGGGTCTGCTCCAGACCCCAGTCGGCGGGCAGCCAGCCGCAGCCGGGCAGCTGGTTCATGGCGCGCGGCTCGAACACGCCGCTGAAGTACCACATGCCATCGAAATCGGCCGGGGTATCGCGCCCGCGCGGCGCGGCGGCGGGGGCGTCGCCCGGACGGGGGCGCACGTAAAAGCCCTGATGCGGCCGCGAGTGGATCCAGCCGCTGGCGACCAGCCTGTCGTAGGCCTCGACCACCGTGTGGATGCTGACTTTCTGGCTGGCCGCATACTGGCGGATCGACGGCAGCTTGGCGCCGCCGGGCAGGGCGCCGCGTTCGATCTGGTCCTGGATGCGCTGGGCGATGCGCGCAGTCAGTGGGGCCGTGTGCGGGGGAGTGATGGGGGCGGCAGGGAGGTCCATGCCGTGATTCTGTCATGGCGGCGGGCTGTACTGGTGCAAATGCCAGTACAGTGGCCTGACAATTCGCAGCGGCTGTGTCTGGTCGCAGGCCCTGCGGGGGATTATTGTCTGCGCCAGACCGTCAGCACCCGACTTTCACCAGGAGACTTCCCATGAACGCCATTCCCTCGAACGCCCTGACCCGCAACCAGCAGCTGATGCAGCGGCGCAATGCCGCGATCCCGCGCGGCGTGGGCCATGTGCACGAGCTCTTCATCCAGGACGGCGACAACGCCACCGTCACCGACGTGGACGGCAAGCGCTACATCGATTTCGCGGGCGGCATCGCTGTGCTCAACACCGGCCACCGCCATCCGAAAATCATGGCCGCCGTGCAAAAACAGCTCGAGCAGTTCACCCACACCTGCTTCCAGGTGATGGCCTACGAGAGCTATGTCGAGCTGGCCGAGCGCATCAACGCGCGCGCGCCGGGCGATTTCGCCAAGAAAACGCTCTTTCTGACCACGGGCGCCGAGGCCATCGAGAACGCCGTGAAAATCGCCCGTGCCCACACGAAGCGCCCGGGCATCATCGCCTTTGCGGGGGGCTACCACGGCCGCACCTCGCTGACCATGGCGCTGACGGGCAAGGTCGCGCCCTACAAGGCGGGCTTCGGGCCCTTCCCGGGCAGCATTTTCCACGCGCGTTTCCCGTCCGAACTGCGCGGCGTGACGGTGGCCGACGCGCTGGAATCCATCGAGCAGATTTTCAAGTGCGACATCGAGCCCACACAGGTCGCCGCCATCATCATCGAGCCGGTGCAGGGCGAGGGCGGTTTCAACGTCGCTCCCCCGGAGCTGCTGCAGGCGCTGCGCCGCCTGTGCGACACGCACGGCATCATACTGATCGCCGACGAGGTTCAGACCGGCGCGGGCCGCACCGGCACATGGTTCGCGGTGGAGCAGGCGGGCGTGGCGCCTGATCTGATCACCATGGCCAAATCCATGGCGGGGGGATTCCCGATTTCGGCGGTGGTCGGCCGCGCTGACATCATGGACGCACCCGGCCCCGGCGGCCTGGGCGGCACCTACGCCGGATCGCCGCTGGGCTGCGCTGCGGCGCTGGCGGTGATGGACGTGTTCGAAGAAGAAAAGCTGCTGGAGCGCTGCCAGAAAGTCGGCGCGCACATGCGCCAGCGCCTGCAGGACATGGCGCAGCAGCACCGCCAGATTCAGGACGTGCGGGGTCTGGGCGCCATGCTGGCGATCGAGCTCTTCACCGACGGCGACCGCAGCAAGCCCGACGCGGTGCTGACCAAAGCCGTCGTCACCGGCGCCGCCGAGCGCGGCCTGGTGCTGCTGTCCTGCGGCACCTATGGCAACGTGATCCGCATCCTGGTGCCGCTGACCGCGCCGGACGCCCTGATTGACGAGGGCCTGGACATTCTCCAGGCCACACTGGCCGCCGCTACCGCCCGCTGATTTTCCGCCTTCAGTTTCACCCAGAAAGAGACCTTTCATGAGCAAGACCGCATTTCAGTGGCAGGACCCTTTCCTGCTGGAATCCCAGCTCAGCGACGAGGAGCGCATGGTGCAGGATGCTGCCCGCGCCTACTGCCAGGACAAGCTGCAGCCGCGTGTTCAGGCGGCCTTCCGCAACGAGCAGACCGACACAGCCATTTTCCGCGAGATGGGCGAACTGGGCCTGCTGGGCCCGACCACCAGCGCCGACTACGGTGGCGCCGGGTTGAACTACGTCTGCTACGGCCTGATCGCCCGCGAGGTCGAGGCCGTCGATTCGGGCTACCGCTCGATGATGAGCGTGCAGTCGTCGCTGGTCATGGTGCCCATCGAGAAATTTGGCTCGGACGCCCAGAAGCGCAAGTACCTGCCCAGACTGGCGACTGGCGAATGGATCGGCTGCTTCGGCCTGACCGAGCCCGACCACGGCTCCGACCCGGGCAGCATGGTCACCCGCGCCACACCCGTGGACGGCGGTTACCAGCTGTCTGGCGCCAAGATGTGGATCACCAACAGCCCCATCGCCGACGTGTTTGTGGTCTGGGCCAAGCTGAAAGACGCGGCCACGGGCGAAGACGACATCCGTGGCTTCATCCTGGAAAAAGGCTGGAAGGGCCTGAGCGCGCCCGCCATCCACGGCAAGGTGGGGTTGCGCGCATCCATCACCGGCGAGATCGTCATGGACCAGGTCTTTGTGCCGGCCGAGAACCTGCTGCCGGGCGTCAAAGGCCTGAAAGGCCCCTTCACCTGCCTGAACAGCGCGCGTTACGGCATCGCCTGGGGCGCGCTGGGCGCGGCCACCGCGTGCTGGCACACGGCGCGCCAGTACGTGCTGGACCGCAAGCAGTTTGGCCGCCCGCTGGCCGCCAACCAGCTCATCCAGAAGAAGCTGGCCGACATGCAGACCGAGATTGCGCTGGGCCTGCAGGGCTGTCTGCAGCTGGGCCGCATGAAGGACGCGGGCACGGCGGCGGTCGAGCTGACCTCGCTGCTCAAGCGCAACAGCTGCGGCAAGGCGCTGGACGTGGCGCGCATGGCGCGCGACATGCTGGGCGGCAACGGCATCAGCGACGAGTTCGGCGTGGCGCGTCACCTGGTCAACCTCGAGGTGGTCAACACCTACGAAGGCACGCACGACATCCATGCCCTGATCCTGGGCCGGGCCCAGACGGGCATCGCGGCCTTCGGCAACTGAGGCGCGCATGGCTGCGAGCGAAACCGGCGCCACTCCGGCTGGCGCCTGCGATCTGCTGGCCGGGGTGCGGGTGCTGGATCTGTCCCGCGTTCTGGCTGGGCCGTGGGCCACGCAGACCCTGGCGGACTATGGCGCTGAAGTGATCAAGATCGAGCGCCCCGGACAGGGCGACGACACGCGCGGCTGGGGGCCACCGTGGTCCACGCCCGCGCAGGAGGATCAGCCCCGGGATTCGGCCTACTACCTCTGCGCCAACCGGGGCAAGCGCTCGGTGGCGGTGGACATCGCCAGCCCCGAGGGCGCCGAGCGCATGCGCGAATGGGCGCGCAGCGCCGACGTGCTGGTCGAAAACTACAAGGTGGGCCAATTGGCGCGCTACGGTCTGGATTACGACAGCCTGAAAGCCATCAACCCCGGCCTGGTCTATTGCGCCATCACGGGTTACGGCCAGACCGGGCCGGATGCGCAGCGGCCGGGATACGATTTCGCCATCCAGGCGGCAGGCGGTCTGATGAGCATCACCGGCGAGCCGGGTCGCGAGCCCCAGAAGGTGGGCGTCGCGGTGGTCGATCTGATGACAGGCACCTACGCCACTGGAGCCATTCTGGCTGCGCTGCTGCGCCGCCAGCGCACGGGGCAGGGCGCTTACATCGACTGCGCGCTGCTGGATGTGCAGATTGCCATGCTGGCCAACCAGGCCAGCAACCACCTGATCGGCGGGACCGTGCCCACGCGCCTGGGCAACGCCCACCCCAATATCGTTCCCTACCAGGCGCTGGCCACGCAGGACGGCCACATGGTGGTGGCGGTGGGCAATGACAGCCAGTTTCGCGCCTTCGCTGCGCAGCTTGGGCTGGCGCATCTGGCCGACGACCCGCACTACGCCCGCAACGCCGACCGCGTCGCGCACCGCGAGGCGCTGATCCCGCTGCTGCAGGCGCCGCTGCTGGCGCGAACCACGGCCGACTGGGTGATGCGGCTGGACGCGGCGGGCGTGCCCTGTTCGCCCATCCACGATGTGCAGCAGGCGCTGGCTCAGCCGCAGGTGCAGGCCCGGGGGCTGGTGGTCGAGCGCGTCAAGCACGGCACGACGCTGCGTCTGGTGGGGCACCCGGTGGTCATCGACGGTCAGCGCCCGGCCGCCGCTTTGCCCCCACCCGATCTGGGGGAGGCGCAGGGCGTGCTAAATTGAAACGCATCACAGCGAAGCCTGCGGCATGACCTTCACCACCGACATCTCCCTCATCGGCCAGCACGTCCAGCTGGTGCCCCTGCGTCCCGAGCACGAGACCGACCTGATAGCCGCCGTGCGCGACGGCGATCTCTGGACGCTGTGGTACACCCTCATCCCGCCGCCCGAGGGCATAGCCGCCGAGATCCAGCGGCGCCTGGCGTTGCAGCGCGCGGGCAGCATGATGCCTTTTGCGGTGCTGACGCCGGACGGCCAGGCGGTGGGCATGACGACCTATATGAACATCGACGCCGCCAACCGCCGTGTCGAGATCGGTTCCACCTGGTACCGCCGCGCGGTGCAGCGCAGCGCGCTCAACACCGAGGCCAAGCGCCTGCTGCTGGCGCACGCTTTCGAGACGCTGGACTGCATCGCGGTCGAATTTCGCACCCACTGGTTCAACCAGGCCAGCCGCCGGGGCATCGAGCGCCTGGGCGCCAAGCTGGACGGCGTGCTGCGCAGCCACCAGATCAACCGCCACCCGGACGCCGACGGCGCGCTGCGCGACACCTGCGTCTACAGCATCACCGCCAGCGAATGGCCGTCGGTCAAGGCGCACCTGGATTTCCAGCTGGCCCGGCCGCGAGGCTGAACGCCAGCGCGCCGCAGCCACTTCGGTTGCAGGCGCTTTCTTCTCTTTTCTGACAGCAAGGCCCACGATATGACCGCCAATACGACTCCATCTCCGCTCAAGCTTGTGAAAAACGCTGCGCTGCTGCAGACCCGCGCCCTCGTCGGCGGGCAGTGGGTGAACGGCGCCAGCACCTTCGCGGTGAGCGATCCGGCCACTGGCCAGCATCTGGCTGACGTGGCCAACCTCGGTGCCGATGGCGCGCGCCACGCCATCCAGGCCGCGCAGGCCGCGCAAGGCGCGTGGCAGGCCAAAACCGCCAAGGAACGCAGCCAGATCCTGCGCCGCTGGTTTGATCTTCTGATGGCCAACCAGGACGATCTGGCCCGCATCATGACGGCTGAGCAGGGCAAGCCGCTGGCCGAAGCCAAGGGCGAAATCGCTTACGCCGCCAGCTTTGTCGAGTGGTACGCCGAGCAGGCCAAGCGCGTCAACGGCGAGACGCTCCCGCAGTTCGACAACAACCGCCGTCTGCTGGTGCTGCAGCAGCCCGTGGGTGTGTGCGCGGCGATCACGCCCTGGAACTTCCCCACGGCGATGATCACGCGCAAGGTGGCTCCCGCGCTGGCGGCGGGCTGCGCGGTGGTGGTCAAGCCCTCCGAGCTGACGCCGCTCTCCGCGCTGGCTGCTGCCGAACTGGCGCTGCAGGCGGGCGTCCCGGCGGGGGTGCTGAACATCGTCACCGCCGATGCCGACAACAGCATCGCGGTCGGCAAGGAGCTGTGCGCCAGCGACATCGTGCGCCACCTGAGCTTCACCGGATCGACCGAAGTCGGCCGCATCCTGATGGCGCAGTGCGCGCCCACCGTCAAGAAGCTGGCGCTGGAGCTGGGCGGCAACGCGCCCTTCATCGTCTTTGACGACGCCGACATCGCCTCGGCGGTGGACGGCGCGGTGGCCAGCAAATACCGCAACGCCGGACAGACCTGCGTGTGCACCAACCGCTTTTACGTCCAGGAGGGCGTTTACGACGAGTTCGTGCGCCAGTTCACCGCCAAGGTATCGGCTTTGAAAGTCGGCAACGGCTTTGACGAGGGCGTGGTTCAGGGTCCGCTGATCGAAGAGGCGGCCGTCGCCAAGGTGCAGCGTCATCTGGACGACGCGCTGGCCAAGGGCGGCCAGCTGCTGACCGGCGGCAAGCGCCTTCAGGGCCAGTTCTTCGAGCCCACGGTGGTCGGCAACGCCACTCAGGACATGCTGGCTGCACGCGAAGAAACCTTCGGGCCCTTCGCGCCGGTGTTCCGCTTCAAGACCGAGCTTGAGGCCATCGAGCACGCCAACGCCACCGAGTTCGGTCTGGCCGCCTACTTTTACAGCCGCGACATCGGCCGCATCTACCGGGTTGGCGAAGCGCTGGATTACGGCATGGTCGGCGTCAACGTCGGCGTACTGGCCACGGAGCACGTGCCGTTTGGCGGCGTCAAGCAGTCGGGTCTGGGCCGCGAAGGGGCGCGCCAGGGCATCGAGGAATACCTCGAAGCCAAGTACCTGTGCATTGGCGATATTGCGCGCTGATCAGCTTCGGGGCGGGCAGCTGGTGGCCCGCACCACCAGCTGAGTTGGCAGGAAGAGGCGCTCGCCATTGCTGCGCCCCTTGATCAGATCGATCAGCATGCGCATGGCGCGCTGACCCATCTGCTGGCGCGGGCTGTCTATCGTCGTCATCGGTACGCCCAGATGGGCCGTTATGGCAATGTTGTTGAAGCCGCCCAGCGCCAGATCCTCTCCTGGCGCCCGGCCCAGTTCGTGGGCGGCGCCGTAAACCCCCAGAGCGTCGAAATCGTTGGTGGCGAACAGGGCGGTGATCGCCGGATCGCGGCGCAGCAGCTCGCGCGACACCTGATAGCCTGATTCGTTGGTGAAATCGGTGGCGACGATGCGCTCAGGCAGCAGCGTAACCCCGCGTTCGGCCATGCCCGCAACAAAGCCGCGCGTGCGCTCGATGCCCGTTGAAGCCCAGGGGCGGCCCGCCAGCACCGCAACGTCGCGGTGGCCCAGATCGGCGAAGTGGTGGGCCATGGCGCGCCCGCCGCCGTAATCGTCGGCGACCACGCAGGGAAAATCGCCCGCGTGGCGCGACACCAGCACAAAGGGCACGCGCCGCTCGTGCAGGGCGTGCGCGTAGCCGCCGTGGTGGGGCACATCACCCAGGATCAGGCCGTCCACGCGTCGATCCAGCAGCAGCAGGCTGCGCCGCTCCTGCAGTTCGGGCCTGTCGTGCGTGTTGGCCACGATGGATTCGTAGCCGTGCGCTGTGCCTTCGATCTCGATGGCCTCGTAAATCTGCGCCAGCACATGGTCAGTCACCCCCGGCATCAGCACCCCGGCCAGACGCGTGCGCTGCGATTTCAGGCTGCGCGCCAACTGGTTGGGCCGGTAGCCCATGGCTTCGGCGACCTTGCGGATGCGCTGCACGCTGTCGGCCGATGCCGCCTGGACCGCCTCTGCCTCGCTGCTGTTGAGCACGCGCGAAACAGTCGAGACGTGCAGGCCCACAGCGCGTGCAATTTCGGCAAGGGTGGTGTGTTTCGTGGTCATCTGGAAAATCCGATACCTGATCATAGCCTTTGCGCCGGGACCCGTCACAGTGCGCGATGAATCCGCGTTTTCCCTGGTAGGGAAAGTGCTGGCTGGCTAACCCAAACGTTTGGGTTAATGATTGCGGCTCACGACAACCCCACTGGGAAAAACGGATATGTGCACGCTGTGCGGCTATACCAGCAGCAATTTCTGGGCGGATTTCGCCATTGATGCCAACGGCACGCTCAGCCCTTCGGCGGTGCGCCCGCGCCAGGCCGCCCTGCTGGGGCGCTGGGCCGCGCTGGCGGGTCAGGCCGCGAGGCCGCTGACCCTCGATCTGGCCGACGCGCTGCCGCCCACGCCGTCATCGGGCCTGTTCTCGGGGGCCTGGATCAAGGCGGGAGTGCGCGGGTTCACCGTCAGCAGTCCCACCGGCGCGATGCGCTTTTGCAGCAGCCTGCGCACCGTGCTCGAGCAGATGCGCCTGCAGCGTCCGGCATTGGCGGGGCGGCTGCGCTGCGTTTGGCCGCAGGATCACCTCGCGGTGGACTGGGCCGCTTTTGGCGCCGCCTGGACCTGGAATGCCTTCATGAACGATGACCATGTTGCCCTGCCCCCGGTGATGACGCTACTGGACGGGCGCCGCCTGCAGATCGATCCTCAGGGCGATGACACCCTCTACGTGACGCTGCTGGACCGCGTGCTGGATCATGAGGTGGCGGCATGAAGCAGTCGCACTTTGTCCCCCGTGCCCACCTGGCCGCACTGGGCGGCACCATTGCCTCCGGCGCAAAAAACAGCGCAGCGGCGGGTGTCGTTCCCAGCGTCGGGGCGGGCGCTATCCTGGAAGCCGTGCGGCCCTTTCTGGGCGACCTGCAGGTCAGCACTGCGCAGCTCGCCCAGACGGCATCGACGAACCTGGATATTCCGATGCTTTTGCAGGTGCGCGACCACGCGGTGCGCCAGATCGAGTCGGGCGAGGCGGGCGTGGTCATCACCCAGGGCACGGACTGCATCGAAGAGAGCAGCTTTGTGTTTGATCTGGTCAACCCGACCGCCCGGCCTATCGTGGTGACCGGTGCCATGCGCAACCCCACTCTGGCGGGGGCCGATGGGCCCGCCAATGTGCTTAGCGCGCTGCAGGTGGCGGTCAGCCCCGGGCTGGCGGGGCAGGGCGCTGTGGTGGTTTTCAACGAGGAAATCCACGACCCGTGGCTGGTGCGCAAAACCCACACATCCAACCCCGCGACCTTCAGTTCAGGCCCGTCCGCCGGGCCCATAGGCTGGATCAGCGAGGGGCGCGTGCGTCTGGTTCACCCGCCCCGGCCGGCCCCGCGCATTGATATTGCCTGTGATACGCCGATTCCACCCGTGGCTTATCTCTCGCTGACGCTGGGAGACGATCTTCGTCTGCTGCGGCATATTCATGCGGCAGGGTATCGCGGTCTGGTTCTAGATGCGTTTGGCGGGGGCCATATTGCCGCCTCTATGCGTGAAGCTGTGGCTGAACTGGCGGCCACGATGCCTGTCATTTACGCCTCGCGCACCGGCGCGGGAGAAATTCTGTCGCAAACCTACGGCTTTCCGGGGTCAGAGACCGATCTGCAGACGCTGGGCTGTGTCAGCGCCGGGGTTCTGAGCAGCCGCAAAGCCCGGCTGGTGCTGTCCCTGCTGCTGGCGGTATCGCCCGAAAACCCCCTGCAGCGCTGGGGCGAGTTCGCCAATCGTTATAGCTGATTCATTCTTTTTTGTAGTGTGTTGATTTAAGGAGATAAAACCATGGCCAAGGAAATTCTGTGCAGTTTTGGGGTTGATATTGATGCCGTTGCAGGCTGGATCGGCTCCTACGGGGGTGAGGATTCACCGTCTGATATCCAGCGCGGTATGTTTGCGGGTGATGTGGGTACGCCCCGCCTTCTGAAAATGTTCCAGCGAAAAAATATTCCGGCGAGCTGGTTCATTCCAGGCCACAGCGCGGAAACTTTTCCTGATTCGGTGCGCATAATTGCCGATGCGGGCCACGAAATTGGTGCCCACGGCTACAGCCATGAAAATCCCGTCGCCATGACCGAGCAGCAGGAGCGCGATGTCATGGAAAAGCAGCTGGAGGTGCTGACCCGCCTGACCGGCCGTGTGCCGCGCGGCTATGTGGCGCCGTGGTGGGAGCTGAGCGCACGCACGCCGTCGCTGCTCAAGGAATTCGGTTTCACCTACGACCACAGCCAGGGGTTTAACGACTTTGTGCCCTTTTATGCCCGCGTGGGTGACAGCTGGACCAAAATCGATTTCACCCAGGAGGCAAAAACCTGGATGAAACCGCTGGTTCGCGGTCAGGAAATCGATATCGTCGAGATCGGGGCCAACTGGTATGTGGATGATCTGCCGCCCATGATGTTCATGAAGGCAGCGCCCAATTCGCATGGTTTTGTCAACCTCCGCGATATCGAGGAAATGTGGCGTGACCAGTTTGACTGGGTGTACCGCGAGCTGGAGTACGGCGTATTCCCCATTACCATCCACCCCGACGTATCGGGCCGTCCGCAAGTGCTTCTCATGCTGGAGCGCCTGATTGATTACATCAGCTCCCACAAAGGCATCCGCTGGGTGACGATGGAAGAGATGGCCGACGATTTCCGCCGCCGCTTCCCCTTTGCAGGCAGCAGCCGTCCTGCCGCCTATTGATTATTTTGCAGTATCAGGAGTACCCCATGAACCCCAATGACCACCGCGCTGCCCTGGCCGATATTCAGGTGACGGCGCAGGATGTGAAGTTTTCCACCATCGTCTGCTTTCTGGCCTGGACGTTTGCTGTTTATGATTTTGTGCTCTTTGCCAATCTCTTGCCGGTGATTGCGCAGGACCTGGGCTGGACGGCGGCGCAGACCACCGGCATCAACACGTGGGTGACGATAGGGACGGCGCTGGTGGCCTTTTTTGTCGGGCCTCTGGTGGTGGATCGTATGGGCCGTAAATCCGGTATCGTGATTGCTGTGACGGGCGCGGCGCTGGCCTCTGGCCTGACCTTCGTGGCGGGCTGGATGGTGGGTGCTCTGGGGGTTCTGGGGCTGGTCTTGCTGATCCTGATCCGATCTCTGGCGGGTCTGGGTTATGCTGAACAGTCGATCAACGCGACGTATCTGAACGAAATGTTCAGCCACGTCGATCGCAAAAATGGTGGCGGCGCTTCGCGGGGCTTTATTTACTCGCTGGTGCAGTCGGGC
The DNA here is from genome assembly GCF_037688875.1 of Amphibiibacter pelophylacis. Lineage (NCBI taxonomy): Bacteria > Pseudomonadati > Pseudomonadota > Betaproteobacteria > Burkholderiales > Sphaerotilaceae > Amphibiibacter > Amphibiibacter pelophylacis. The sequence goes on along the minus strand of NZ_JAWDIE010000017.1, from coordinate 41,458 downwards.
TGGCCGGTGGGCAGTGTGATTGCGGCAGCCTCTATTGCGATACTGCAGCCGCTGGGGGGCTGGGAGTTGTGTTTCATTGTGGGCGTATTCCCCGCCTTTATCATGATGGCGCTGGGCAAGAAGCTGAAAGAAAGCCCCCAGTTTCGTGCCCGGCAGCTGGTCACGCAGTGGCGCAGCCAGGGACATACGGCGGAAGCCGAGCAGCTCGCTCGCGAATATCACATTGGCGAGGAAACCGGGGTCTCGCCGCTGAAAGCCGCTTTCAGCGGAGAATCACTGCGCCCGACCCTGACACTCAGTGCGGCCATGCTGATGAACTGGCTGGGGATTCTGGCTTTTGCCTTTCAGGGCACGCTGGTCCTGACCAGTGGCAAGCAGGTGAATTTCAACGATGCGCTGACCATTCTGATTATTTCGAATGCAACCGGCTTTCTGGGCTACCTCTTCCACGGCTGGCTGGGGGACCGCATCGGGCGGCGCAATACCATCGCGCTGGGCTGGTTTCTGGCGGCCTTTGCTTTCGCAGGCATGCTCTGGGCGCCCAATGGCTCCTACGGGCTTGTCGTGGCACTGTATTCGGTCGGCCTCTTTTTCCTGATCGGACCTTATTCGGCGCTGCTGTTTTTCAACGCAGAGAGTTTTCCGGTTGAAACCCGCGCGACAGCCGGGTCGTTCATCAATGCGCTGGGGCAGGTGGGCGCGATTCTGGGCGGGGTACTGTTCACCATCCATCTGTCGGGTTTGACGCAGGAATCAGCGGCTGAACTGATCTCGTCGACCTGGATCAACGCGGCGCTTATTTGGGGTACTGTGCCGATTCTGCTGTCGGCGGCGCTGATGCTGCTGGCGCGGGATGTACGCCCCGGCCGCCAGTCCTGACCTGGCGATGGCCTAGGGCGTCCCGCCCACCCTGGCCGGCCCCTGATGGCCATCGTCCAGACGCTGGCGCAGGAGCGCTTCGTGCATCAGAACGGCCTCAATCCAGCCAGACCCGGGTCTCAGTGTGAGCCCGGGTCTGGTGTCCGCAAGGCCATCCTGTTCATGTTTTGCGCAGGCGCTGCACCAGCGTCACACCGGCCAGCACCACGGCCCCGGCGACGACGCCCAGCAGGGCCCCAGCCACCGTGTTGATCAGGCCGCCCAGCAGGCTGCCCCAGGACAGGCTCCAGGCCTCGACGGCGTGACCCAGCATCGGCCAGCCGTGCAGCAGGATGCCGCCACCCACCATAAACATGGCCGCAGTACCGACCACCGACAGCGCCTTCATCAGCCACGGGGCGAAGACCAGCAGACCAGAACCGATGCGCTGCTGCAGGGCGGACGACTGGCGCTGCAGGTAAAAACCCAGATCATCCAGCTTGACGATGCCCGCGACCAGGCCGTAAACGCCCACCGTCATCAGCACGGAAATGCCCACCAGCACGACCACCTGCTGCGTCAGCGTTGCGGCCGCCACGGTGCCCAGGCTGATGACGACGATTTCGGCCGAGAGGATGAAATCGGTGCGCACCGCGCCCTTGATCTTGTCTTTTTCGAGGGCCACCAGGTCCACGTCCGGATCCTGCAGCGCGGCGTGCAGTTCGGCCTCGTTGTGCGCGGCGTCCTTGGGGTGCAGGAATTTGTGCGCGATTTTCTCGAAGCCTTCAAAGCACAGGAAAGCGCCGCCCAGCATGAGCAGCGGCGTGATCAGCCAGGGCGCCAAAGCGCTGATGACCAGCGCCGCGGGCACCAGAATCGCCTTGTTGACCAGCGAGCCTTTGGCGACCGCCCACACCACGGGCAGTTCGCGGTCGGCGCGCACGCCGCTGACCTGCTGGGCGTTCAGGGCCAGGTCGTCGCCCAGCACGCCCGCAGTCTTGCGAGCGGCGATTTTGGTCATGGCAGCGACATCGTCCAGGACGGTGGTGATGTCGTCGAGCAGCGCGAGCAGTGAGGTGGCCATGGCGCGCTCAGTCCTGAACCTGAACCTGCGCGCTGGCGGCGCGGGTTTCGGCAGCGGTGGGCGGCTGGCAGCCGGTGCGCGTCACGTTGATCCCGGCGGCGGCCACAGCGCGGCGCAGTGCGGCGTCCAGCACCTGGCGCTGGGTGGCGGCGCGCGCCAGATGTTCGGGGCTGTCCAGCGCGCCGTCCTGCCACAGGCTGGCCAGCAGACCGGCCATGAAGCAGTCGCCCGCGCCCACGGTGTCAGCCACCGGGCCCAGGCTCAGGCCCTGCGCACGCAGGGTGTCGGTGCGCGTCAGCAGCCAGGCGCCCTGGGCGCCCAGCGTCAGGGCGATCAGCTGGGTGCCGGGCAGCTCGGCCAGCAGCGCCTGCGCGGCGGCCAGTGCCTGGCCGGGGCTGGCGCCGTGCGGCGCACGGCCCAGGTGGAAGAGATCCTCGTCGCTGACCTTGACCAGATGCGCCAGGCCCAGGGCCTCGTTGACGGCGCGGGTGTAGGCGGCGTGGTCGGCGACCACGGCCGGGCGCAGGTTGGCGTCCACCGCGACCAGGCCCCCAGCCTCGCGCACGCTGCGCTGCAGCGCGGTGTAGCGGGCGATGTCGTCCGGCACCAGCGCCAGGCCCCCCAGATGCAGGCCGCGCGCTTCGCGCAACAGTGGCGCCAGGGCGTCCACCGTCCAGGCGCGGTCGGCCACGCCAGTGCGGTAAAAGCCGTAGCTGGGCTGGCCGTCAGCGCCCAGGCTGACCACGGCCAGCGAGGTCGGCTCCAGCACCGGCTCGGGCAGCAGCAGGCTGACATCGTCCTGCGCCAGCTGCTGGGCAAAGCGCTGGCCGAAGCGGTCACGCGACAGCGGGTTGGCGTAGCGCGTGGGCACGCCCTGGCGCGCCAGCGCGATGGCGCAGTTGAACACTGATCCGCCCAGGCAGGGCTGCATCAGCCCCTGGGGGTTTTCGACCAGATCGACCAGGGCCTCGCCCGCACACACAAAAAACGACATCACGGCTCCCGCACAGCAGTCAAAAGAGGAGGGGTTGGGGGTATTTCGGCTGACATTGTGGCTTGAATTCTGCCCGCCTTGCCCTATGTAAGAGCCCAAGTTCCATTTTTTGCGAGAGACCTTATGCGTGTTGAAAAACTGACCACCGCCTTCCAGCAGTCGCTGGCCGAGGCGCAAAGCCTGGCCGTCACGGCCGGCAACCCCTACATCGAACCCGTCCACCTGCTGCAGGCCATGCTGGACGCCGACAGCAGCCGCGCCCTGCTGCAGCGTGCGGGCGTCAACATTCCCGCTTTGAAAACAGCGGCGCAGACGCTGATGTCCGGCCTGCCCGAAGTGCAGAGCGACACCCCGGTGCAGCCCGGCCGCGACCTGATCGCGCTGCTGCAGGCCGCCGAGAAGGAAGCCGCCAGACGCGGCGACAGCTACATCGCCAGCGAGCTGTTTCTGCTGGCCCTGTCCGACGCCAAATCGGACCTGGCCGCCAGCGCGCGCGGTCACGGCCTGACGCGCAAGGCGATGGAAGACGCCATCGCGGCCGTGCGCGGCGGCCAGGCCGTGGACAGCGCCGAGGGCGAAGGTCAGCGCGAGGCGCTCAAAAAGTACACGCTGGACCTGACCGAACGCGCCCGCATGGGCAAGCTCGACCCGGTGATCGGTCGTGACGAAGAGATCCGCCGCGCCATCCAGGTGCTGCAGCGGCGCAGCAAGAACAACCCGGTACTGATCGGCGAACCCGGCGTGGGCAAGACGGCGATTGTCGAAGGCCTGGCGCAGCGCATCGTGGCGGGCGAGGTGCCCGAATCGCTCAAGGACAAGCGCGTGCTGTCGCTGGACATGGCGGGCCTGCTGGCGGGCGCCAAGTTCCGGGGCGAGTTTGAAGAGCGCCTGAAATCGGTGCTGAAAGAGGTCTCGGCCGACGATGGCCGCATCATCCTGTTCATCGACGAGCTGCACACCATGGTCGGCGCGGGCAAGGCCGAGGGCGCCATCGACGCGGGCAATATGCTCAAACCGGCGCTGGCGCGCGGCGAGCTGCACTGCATCGGCGCGACCACGCTGGACGAGTACCGCAAATACGTCGAAAAAGACGCCGCGCTGGAGCGCCGCTTCCAGAAGGTCATGGTGGACGAGCCCAGCGTGGAGGCCACCATCGCCATCCTGCGCGGCCTGCAGGAGAAGTACGAGGTGCACCACGGCGTGGAAATTACCGACCCGGCCATCGTCGCGGCGGCCGAACTGTCGCACCGCTACATCACCGACCGTTTCCTGCCCGACAAGGCGATTGACCTGATCGACGAGGCGGCGGCCAAGATCAAGATCGAGATCGATTCCAAGCCCGAGGTCATGGACCGGCTGGACCGGCGCATGATCCAGCTGAAAATCGAGCGCGAGGCGATGAAGAAGGAGCACGACGAGGCCTCCATTGGCCGCCTCAAGCGCATCGACGACGAACTGGAAGAGCTGCAGCGCGAGCTGTCCGATCTGGAGGAAATCTGGAAGGCCGAAAAAGCCACCGCCCAGGGCAGCGCCCAGGTCAAGGAGGAGATCGACCGCCTGCGCTTCCAGATCGAGGAGCTGACGCGCAAAGGCGATCTCAACAAGGTCGCCGAGCTGCAGTACGGCCGCCTGCCCGAGCTGGAAGCGCGTCTGAAGGAAGTCCAGGCGCGCGAGGCCGGGCGCCAGCAGTCGGGCGACAGCGGACCGCGCCTGCTGCGCACGCAGGTCGGCGCCGAGGAGATCGCCGAAGTGGTCAGCCGCGCCACGGGCATCCCCGTGTCCAAGCTGGTCCAGGGCGAGCGCGACAAGCTGCTGCAGATGGAGGCGCGCCTGCACGAGCGCGTGGTCGGCCAGGACGAGGCGATCACGGCAGTGGCCGACGCCATCCGGCGTTCGCGCGCCGGGCTGTCGGACCCGAACCGGCCTTATGGCAGCTTCCTCTTCCTGGGTCCGACGGGCGTGGGCAAGACCGAGCTGTGCAAGGCGCTGGCGGGCTTTCTGTTCGACAGCGTGGATCACCTGATCCGCGTCGACATGAGCGAGTTCATGGAAAAGCACAGCGTCAGCCGCATGATCGGCGCGCCGCCGGGCTATGTCGGTTACGACGAAGGCGGCATGCTGACCGAGGCGGTGCGGCGCAAGCCCTACAGCGTGGTGCTGCTCGACGAGGTGGAGAAGGCGCACCCGGACGTCTTCAACATCCTGCTGCAGGTGCTCGACGATGGCCGTCTGACCGACGGGCAGGGCCGTACCGTCGATTTCCGCAACACCGTCATCGTCATGACCAGCAACCTGGGCAGCCAGCACATCATGCGTCTGACCGAGGCGGCGCAGCAGAACAGCGAGTTCATCAAATCGCCCAGCAAAGAGGTGGTCCGGGAGGCGGTCTGGGAGGAGCTGAAAGCGCATTTCCGCCCCGAGTTCCTCAACCGCATCGATGAAACCGTGATTTTCCACCCGCTCGATCAGACGCAGATCGAAGGCATTGCCGGGATCCAGATCGGTCAGCTCGCCAAACGCCTGGCCCACCTGGGCCTGACGCTGGAGATGCAGCCGCAGGCGCTGGCGCACCTGGCCAAGGTCGGCTTTGATCCGGTGTTTGGTGCGCGGCCGCTCAAGCGCGCCATCCAGCAGCAGGTGGAAAACCCGCTCTCGCGTCTGCTGCTGCAGGGGCAGTACACGCCCCCGGCGACGGTGGTCGTGGCCCTGCGTGGGGAGCAGCTTGTTTTCGAGACCCGCGCCGCCTGACCGGCCCTGGAGTCTGACGGACCTCTGACTCCAGGGTTATTACCAGATTTACAGTCGGAAATAGACCTGGTTTTCTCGACAGAACGTTCTCGCTCCGCCTAGAATGCAGGCCTTTGCAGAAGGCTGCAGCGGGCGCTTTGCCCGGCCGCTGCAGGCGAAGTCGGCGTACCCCTTAGCAGGACAACCAGGTCTAACCATGAAACGACTCAATCTGAGACGCTGGAGCGCATTGGCTCTGGCGGGCGCGCTCACCGGATGCTCTTCGGGCATCTTCAACCCCCAGGGCGCCGTGGGTGTGGAAACGAAAAACCTGATCATCTTCGCCTTTGCGCTGATGCTGATCGTGGTGATTCCGGTCATTTTCATGACCTTTTACTTCGCCTGGAAGTACCGCGCTGGCAACAAGGACGCCGAATACGCGCCCGACTGGCACCACTCCAACAAGATCGAGTTCTGGATGTGGGCCGTGCCCATCATCCTGATCCTGATCCTGGGGACAGTGACTTACAAGACCACCCACGACCTGGATCCGTTCAAGCCGCTGGAATCCAACGTCAAGCCGCTGCGCATCCAGGCCATTTCGCTGAACTGGAAGTGGCTGTTCGTCTACCCAGATCAGGGCATTGCGACCATCAACCAGATCGCTTTCCCCAAAGACACGCCGCTGAACTTCGAGATCACTTCGCAGTCGGTGATGAACGCCTTCTTCATCCCCGAGCTGGGCAGCCAGATCTACGCCATGCCGGGCATGGCCACCAAACTGCACCTGATCGCCAACAACGAAGGCACCTTCCCGGGCCTGTCGGCCAACTACAGTGGCGCGGGTTTCTCGGGCATGAAGTTCAACGCCATCTCGACGACCCAGCAGGGCTTCGAGGACTGGGTGAAGAAAGTCAAGGCCAATGCCACCCAGCTGGACATGGCGTCCTACAAAGAACTGGCCCAGCCCAGCGAAAACACACCGGTGACCTATTACGGTACCGTGCAGCCGGATTTGTTCAAGGCCATCATTGACCAGTTCATGGGGCACGGCGGTCACATGACCATGGCGGGCGACGCTGAGAAGGGCGACGCCCACGCGGGACACGGCGAAGCCGCACCGGCCCAATGACTGCTGAATCGCGATACTGCCAACGGATTGTTTTTCGGAAAGAACGACTATGAACGCACTGGGTAAGCTCAGCATGGATGTGGTTCCCATGCACGAGCCCATCATCATGGTGGCCACCATCGGGATGCTGGGGGGCGCCTTCGCGCTGCTGGCACTGGTCACTTACATGAAATGGTGGGGGCCGCTGTGGCGCGACTGGCTGACGTCAGTCGATCACAAGCGCATCGGCGCGATGTACATCATCGTCGCGCTGGTCATGATGGTGCGCGGCTTTGCTGATGCGCTGATGATGCGCACGCAGCTGGCCATTGCCAACGGCGTTCCCGGGCCACTGCCGCCTGAACACTACGACCAGATCTTCACGGCACACGGCGTGATCATGATTTTCTTCGTGGCCATGCCGCTGGTGGTGGGTCTGATGAACGTCGTGGTGCCGCTACAGATCGGCGCCCGCGACGTGGCCTTCCCCTTCCTGAACTCGCTCAGCTTCTGGCTGTTCGGGATCAGCGCGGTGCTGATCAACCTGTCGCTGTTCATCGGTGATTTCGCCGCCACTGGCTGGCTGGCGTATCCGCCGCTGTCGGGCATTGAGTTCAGCCCGAGCGTGGGGGTGGATTACTACATCTGGGCGCTGCAGCTGTCGGGCCTGGGCACACTGCTGACCGGCGTCAACTTCCTGGTCACCATTTTCCGGATGCGCGCCCCGGGCATGACCCTGATGCGCATGCCCATCTTCACCTGGACCGCCCTGATCTCCAACATGCTGATCGTGGTGGTGTTCCCGGTGCTGACCGTTGTGCTGGCGCTGCTGGGTCTGGACCGTTATGTCGGCACCCACTTCTTCACCAACGGTGACGGCGGCAACATGATGATGTACGTCAACCTGATCTGGATCTGGGGTCACCCCGAGGTCTACATCCTGGTGCTGCCGGCGTTCGGTATTTTCTCGGAAGTGATCTCGACCTTCTCGCGCAAGCGCCTGTTCGGTTACAAGAGCATGGTCTACGCCACGGCGGTGATCGGCGTGCTGAGCTTCGTGGTCTGGCTGCATCACTTCTTCACCATGGGTTCGGGCGCTAGCGTCAATACCTTCTTTGGTATTGCGACCATGATCATCTCCATCCCGACCGGGGTGAAGGTCTTCAACTGGCTGTTCACGATTTACAAAGGCCGCCTCGAGTTCACCACCCCGGTGCTGTGGACGCTGGGCTTCCTGGTGACCTTCACCATCGGTGGCATGACCGGCGTGATGCTGTCGGTGCCGGGCGCAGACTTTGTGCTGCACAACAGCCTGTTCCTGATCGCGCACTTCCACAACACCATCATTGGTGGCGCGGTGTTTGGCTACTTTGCCGGCTTCAGCTTCTGGTTCCCCAAAATGTTCGGCTACAAGCTGGACGAAACCTGGGGCAAGCGCGCCTTCTGGGGCTGGATCATCGGCTTCTACCTGGCTTTCATGCCGCTCTACATCCTGGGCTTCATGGGCATGACGCGCCGCACCAACCACTATGACAACCCCGCCTGGCAGCCATACCTGATCGTGGCCCTGATCGGCGCGCTGTGTATCGCGGTCGGCGTGGCCTGCCAGGTGATCCAGCTGATCGTCAGCTACCGCAACCGCAAGCAGCTGGCCGACCTGACGGGCGACCCGTGGAACGGCCGTACGCTGGAGTGGTCCACCGCTTCGCCGCCGCCGGTCTACAACTTCTCTTACCTGCCGGAGATCCGCGATGTGGATGCCCTGTGGGATCTGAAGCAGAAGGACGGCTGGACGCCGCGCACGCGTCCCGCGAAGTACGAGGCCATCCACATGCCCAGCAACACCCCGATGGGTCTGATCCTAGGGGCGATGAGTCTGGTTCTGGGCTTCTCCTTTGTGTGGCACATCTGGTGGCTGGTGATCGTGGCGATGGTGGGCCTGCTGGGCACCGTGCTGTGGTACACCTTCCACGATGACGACGGCTACATGATTTCGCCCGAAACCATCAAGAAAACCGAGGACGCGCTGCTGGCGCGCATGGGTAAGGCTTGATTTCCCGGGAAATGGCCTTTCCCTGTCCGCCCCGCCTTTCACAACGCACCGAGTGTTGACATGAGCACATCTCTCGCATCCGCCGGCGGTCACGCCGGCCACGATGATCATCACGATCATCACCACCACATCAACGCCAACAAGATCTACGGCTTCTGGCTGTACCTGATGACGGACTTGATCCTCTTCGGGACGCTGTTCGCCACCTATGCTGTGCTGCACGTGGGCACAGCCGGTGGCCCGACGCCGCGCGACATCTTCGAGCTGGATTTCGTGCTGGTGGAAACCTTCCTGCTGCTGATCAGCAGTGTGACCTTCGGTTTCGCCATGATCGCCGCCCACAAGGGCAACGTGTCTGGTGTGAAGAACTGGCTGTGGGTGACCTTCGCCTTCGGCGCAGGCTTCATCGCCATGGAGCTGTACGAGTTCAATCACCTGATTCATGCGGGTCACGGCCCGCAGGTCAGCGCTTTCCTGTCGGCCTTCTTCACGCTGGTGGGTACGCACGGTTTGCACGTCACGGTCGGCCTGATCTGGATCCTGCTGATGATCGTGCACCTGTCGCGTCACGGCCTGAGCCAGCCGGCCACGCTGATGCGCCTGTCCTGCCTCAGCCTGTTCTGGCACTTTCTGGACATCGTCTGGATCTGCGTTTACACCATGGTCTACCTCACCGGAGTCGCGCAATGAGTTCCCATTCTTCGCATGACGAGCACAGCACCGCGACGGTGAAGTCGTATTCCACCGGCTTCATCCTGTCCATCATCCTGACGGTGATTCCGTTTGCGCTGATCATGACGGGCGCGATGACGCGCTCCACCGCCGTTTTCACCATTGCCATCCTGGCGGTGGTGCAGATCCTGGTGCAGATCTATTACTTCCTGCACATCGATTTCACCAAACGCGAGCGCTGGAACCTGGGCGCACTGGCCTTCACCGCCTTCATTGTCGGTATTGTGATCGTGGGTTCGCTGTGGATCATGTATCACATGAACGCGAACATGATGTACGTGGTTCCGGTCGAGAAGTAAACGCCGTTCGTCCGGCGGCGGTCAGCCCATGTCTTTCACCTCGCTGCGCCTGCAGGCGATGAACAGCCCCTGGGTCCGCATCACCAAGCCCGGCATTCTGTTCGGTAACTTGGTGTCGGTGCTGGGGGGGCTTTGGCTTGGGGCGCGGGGCATGCCCGCGCTGCATCTGGTGGTGCTGGCTTCTCTGGGCACGATGATGGTGGTGGCCTCGGGCTGCGTGGTCAACAACATCATCGACCGCGACATCGACGGCCGCATGGCCCGCACCTGCACCCGCGTGCTGGTGCAGGGTGAAATCAGCATCCGGGCAGCGGCATGGTACGCGGTGGCGTTGGGAGTTCCGGGCCTGGCCTTTCTGGCCCTGTGCAGCCCGCTGGCGGCTGCCGCCGGGCTGGCGGGCTATGTGGTTTACGTGGGCCTGTACACGCTGCTCTTCAAGCGCAGCTCGGTCTACGGCACGGTGGTGGGCAGCTTTTCGGGCGCCATGCCACCGGTGATCGGTTATGTGGCCGCCTGGCCGCATCTGGACATGGCGGCTCTGCTGCTGTTTGTGGCTTTCAGCCTCTGGCAGTTGCCGCACTCTTACGCCATCGCCATTTTTCGTCAGGGCGATTACGCCAATGTCGGCATTCCGGTGCTGCCGCTGGTGCGCGGCCTGGCGACCACGCGCCGCCACATGATCTGGACCACGCTGGCCTGCGTACTGGCCAGCCTGCTGCTGGTGCCGCTGGGTTACAGCGGCCTGCTGTTTGGTGTGGGCGTTGCAGCGGTGGGGGCCTACTGGCTGTCCACGGTGCTGCGTTTGCCTGCAGGCCCGTTGGAGCTGGGCGATCCCGCCAGCCTGGCGTGGGCGCGCAAGGTGTTTGCGGGCTCGCTGATTTATGTCATGGCCTTGTGCCTGCTGATGGCGCTGGACCAGCTCCTGCGTTGACCATGAAAAAAATTCTGCTGCTGAACGGCCCCAATCTCAACCTGCTGGGCACCCGTGAGCCCGACGTCTACGGCGCGACCACGCTGGCCGATGTCGAGCGCCAGTGCACCGAGCACGCCGCCCGCCTGGGCTATGCGCTGGAATGCCTGCAGAGCAACTGGGAAGGCGCGCTGATCGACAAGATTCACGAATACGGCCGCCTCTACAAATCGGGCGAAGCGCTGGGCTGCGTGTTCAACCCCGGCGCCTTCACGCACACCTCGATCGCGCTGCACGACGCCATCAAGGGCGTGGACGGCCTGCCGGTCATCGAGTGCCACATCTCCAACGTGCACGCCCGCGAGGCGTTCCGCCACCACTCGTGGGTTTCGCCCGCAGCGGCCGGCATCATCATTGGCCTGGGCACGAACGGCTACCTGCTGGCCATCGACGCGCTGGTGCGCCGCGCGGCATGAGCCTGCCAGATTTTGACCAGGACCTGGACACCACGGGCCTGAACTGCCCCATGCCCATCCTCAAGGCCAAGAAGGCCCTGGCCGCGATGCAGCCCGCTCAGGTGCTGCGCATCACCACCACCGACCCCAGCGCCGAACTCGATTTCCAGGCCTTCGCCCGCCAGACCGGCAACGCCCTGCTCGCCCAGGAAGCGGGCGAAGGGCGGGTGATGCGGCATTTTCTGAGGCGCAAGGGGTGAGTGCGGGCTGATCGCTGCTTCAGCGAGGTTTGTCTGTGTCCCCTCAGTGGGGGTGCCGTGCCGTAAATGGCTCTCTCTGCCTATACTGGTCTTATCCTTCAGAAGGACATGACATGAACCCGACACCTATCAGCTATCTGCCCAGCGGCGAACGTGAGGCCCTGCTGCGTGAGGGCGGTATGAATCTGGTTTATCTGGCCGAATCCCAGGAAGCGGGCCGTGCTGGCGACGAAGACAGCGCTTGGGCCTGGCTTTGCTTCGCTGAGCTGACGGCGCAGTCGCTTCTGGGGCTGAAGCGCCGCGCAGGGGCTCAGTTCATCCGGGAGAAAGGGCTGAACACCGCCAGCGCGGACACGGCTTTCGGCGAGGGCTGGCTGGACCGGGCCTGATCCGTGTTGGATGCGGCCATCGCCAGACTAGACCGACTGCTGCTGGCAGAAGAAAACTTTGGAGCAGCGCTGCGAAAATCAGCGATTGCCAGAAGGCTGAGCGCCGCTCGGACAGACATCCAGTCACATCTCCACAATGTAAGCCGTCACAACGATCTTCTTTTGATGGTGGCGGTGGAACGCAGCATCGTTGAAGGCGACCTCACCCGCTACGCCAACAGCCGGTCCATGATCAGCAGCCTGAAAGCAGCGCTGGGCGAGATATCCGCTCTCGAGCGTCATATGCGTTTGGTCGATGACGCGAGCGCCTATGAGGCAGTGGATCAGGCCCATCGTCTGCCGGGAAACCGCCGCAACGGTCTGCCTTTAGACGAGGCCAGACAGGCCTTGGCCAGTCACTGCGCGCGGCTGGCCAACATGGACAAATCGCGGCTGGATGACAACGAGAAGAAGGTACTGGACGCCCGCAGAGCCGCCGTTTCCAGAGCAGAAAAGTTATACATCGCACGTCAGTCCAAAGCGCTGTCTGGTCTTACCCCAGCACCGCCTCCACCCGCGTCAGCGGCAAGCCCAGCTCCTGCGCCACTTCGGGGCAGGTGATGGCTCCGGCGTGAACATTCAGGCCGCGCGCCAGGTGGGCGTTGTCGCGGCAGGCGGTCTGCCAGCCCTTGTCGGCCAGCGCGAGAGCGTAGGGCAGGGTGGCGTTGTTCAGTGCGTGGGTGGACGTGCGTGGCACGGCGCCGGGCATGTTGGCGACGCAGTAGTGCAGGATGCCGTCCACCACAAAGGTCGGATCCTGGTGTGTGGTGGCGCGCGAGGTCTCGAAACAGCCGCCCTGGTCGATGGCGACATCCACCAGCACGCAGCCGGGCTTCAGGCGGGACAGGTCCGCGCGACGGATCAGCTTGGGCGCTGCGGCGCCCGGCACCAGCACCGCTCCGACGATGAGATCGGCGTCCGCGAAAGCGGTCATCGAGGCCTGCTGCGTGGCGTAAATGGCCTGGGCGCGGCCTTTGAACTGGTCGTCCAGCCAGCGCAGGCGCGGCAGCGAACGATCCAGAATCGTCACCCGGGCGCCCAGGCCCGTCGCCATCAGCGCCGCCTGGTAGCCCACCACGCCACCGCCGACGATGACGACATGCCCCGGCGGCACACCCGGCACGCCGCCCAGCAGAACACCCAGCCCGCCATTGGCTTTTTGCAGGCTGACCGCGCCGACCTGGATGGCCATGCGCCCGGCAACTTCGCTCATGGGCGCCAGCAGCGGCAGGCCGCCGCGATCGTCGGTGATGGTCTCATAAGCGATGGCGGTGCAGCCGCTGGCCATCAGCGCCTGGGCCTGCTGCGGGTCCGGCGCGAGGTGCAGGTAGGTGAAGAGCAGCTGGTCCTTGCGCAGCAGGGCGCACTCCTGGGGCTGCGGCTCCTTGACCTTGATGATCATGTCGCTGCCTGCAAAAACCGCCTGCGCGCCATCGGCCAGCGTGGCCCCTGCGGCGGTGTAATCGGCGTCGCTGGCGCCAATGCCCGCGCCCGCGCCGCGCTGCACCAGCACGCTGTGGCCGTGGTGGACCAGCTCGCTGACGCCCGCCGGGGCCATGCCGACGCGGTACTCGTGGTTCTTGATTTCGGTGGGGATGCCGATGCGCATGGGGAGCTCCGCTGGGTGAGTAGGCCGAAGTGGCGGGGGACAGTGCGGCAGATTCTGCGCCGCAGCCCACGCACGGCGGATGCACGGGACTCTAGTGAAAACCCGCATCGGTGCATGCTCTATGCGTCAGATGACTTTGCCGCGCACACAATATGCGTATGAGTCTTGAATCTCCCGTTCTGGACGCCACCGACCACCTGCTGTTGCAGATGCTCGAGCGCGACGCCCACCTCACCCACGCCCGCCTGGCCGAGCCGCTGCACCTGTCGCCGTCGGCGGTATCGCGGCGTGTCCAGCGCCTGGAAGCGGCGGGCGCCATCCTTGGCTATGGCGCGCGCATCAACCCGCAGGTCAGCGGCAAGACCACGCTGGCCTTCATCGAGATCCGCCTGGCCAGCCAGCGCGAGGCGGTGCTGGAGGAGTTCGAGCGCGCCGTGCAGGCCTGTCCGGCCGTCTGCGAATGCCACCTGATGACCGGCGAGGCCGACTATCTGCTGCGCGTTGCCGTGGCCGACACGGCCGATTACGAGCGCGTCTACCGCAAGCACATCGCTGCGCTGCCGCATGTGGTCAGCATCAAGTCGGCGTTCGCGATGCGTTCGCTGAAAATGCCGTGACGGCGCATCCAGCCGATCCGACCCGCTGTGGTGTAATGCGGGCATCATGAGAGGGCGACAGCCATGAAGATCACCGACCGCGCCGCGACCGACAGCGCCGCCAGTGAGGCGCCGCCGCCCGGCCGCCTGCGTTTTGCGCACGTCGCGCTGGTGGGCAAATACCAGGCCCAGGGGATGCGCGACCTGCTCGCCGACCTGGCCGACTGGCTGCAGCTGCAGGGGGTGGAGGTCTCGCTCGAGGCCGAAACCGCGCGCAACACCGAACTGTTCACCTACACCGCGCTCACGGTCAGCGAGCTGGCGCGTCAGTGCGACCTGGCCGTGGTCGTGGGCGGCGACGGCACCATGCTGGGCTTCGCCCGCCAGGTGGCCCAGCACGATCTGCCGCTGGTCGGCATCAACCACGGGCGACTGGGCTTCATCACCGACGTGCCGCTGGGCCAGTTCCGCCAGGCGCTGACCGATCTGCTGCACGGCAACTGGGTCGAGGACACGCGCCACCTGATCGACGGCGAAGTCATCCGGGGCGGGCGCCGCATTTTTGCCGGGCAGGCGCTCAACGACGTGGTGCTCAGCCGGGGCGCGACGAATGGCATGGTCGAATTTCATGTCGAGATCGGCCAGGAGTTCGTCGCCCGCCTGCTCGCCGATGGCCTGATCGTGGCCTCGCCCACCGGCTCGACCGCCTATGCGCTGGCGGTGGGCGGCCCCATCGTCCACCCCGGCCTGGCGGGCTGGGTGCTGACGCCGATTGCCTCGCACAGCCTGACCACGCGCCCCATCGTCCTGCCCGACAGCGAAGAGGTGCGCATCACCGTGGTCTCAGGGCGCGAATCGGCGGCCAATTTCGACATGCAGCGTCTGGCCAGCCTGCTGCCGGGCGACGTGGTCTGCGTGCGCCGCTCCAGCGACAAGGTGCGCTTCCTGCACCCGCGCGACTGGAGCTACTACGCCACGCTGCGCGAAAAACTGCACTGGTACGGCGGAGGAGCCTGACATGCTGCGGCGCCTGACCCTGCGCGATTTCGTCATCGTTGACCAGCTGGAGCTGGACATCGGCCCCGGCCTGACCGTTCTGACCGGCGAAACCGGCGCGGGCAAATCCATCCTGATCGACGCCCTGCAGCTTGTGCTGGGCCAGCGCGGCGACAGCGCCGTGGTGCGCGAGGGCTGCGAGCGTGCCGACATCGGCGCCGAATTCGACGCCCCCGCCCACCTGGGCGCCTGGCTGGACGAGGCCGGGTTTGACGACAACGACGGCCTGCTGCTGCTGCGCCGCACGGTCGATGCCAAAGGCAAGAGCCGCGCCTGGATCAACGGCTCGCCCGCGACGCTGACCCAGCTGGGCGACCTGGCCCAGCACCTGGTGGACATTCATGGCCAGCACGCCTGGCAGAGCCTGACCCGCCCCGAGGCCGTGCGCGCCTGGCTGGACGGCCACGCCGGGGTCGATACCGCCGCGCTGCAGCAGGCCTGGCGCGCCTGGCGTCAGGCGCAGCAGACGCTGGCCACCGCCCAGGCCGGGCTGGACCAGCAGCAGCAGGAGCGCGAACGCCTGCAGTGGCAGCTCCAGGAGGCCGACCGCCTGGCCCCCGGCGCTCACGAGTGGGCCGATCTCAACGCCGAACACGCGCGCCTGGCGCACGCCAGCCAGCTGCAGGACGCCGCCCGCGAGGCGGTGATGCTGCTGGACGACGGCCAGCCGGCCGCGCTCGATCTGCTGCATCGCGCCGCTGCGGCGCTGGAGGCTGCGCAGGCGCACGACGCCCGCCTGGGCGAGTGGGCCGCCGAGCTGTCGGGGGCCGCTGTTCAGGCCCGCGAGGTGTTGCGCGCCCTGCAGCACTACGGCAGCGAGGCCGATCTGGACCCGCAGCGCCTGCAGCAGCTCGACGAGCGTCTGACGCAGTGGATGTCGCTGGCGCGGCGCTACCGCTGTCCGCCCGAAGAGCTTCCCGCGCTGCAGCAGCGCTGGCGCGATGCGCTGGCCGATCTCGACCGTCTGGGCGATGTCGCCGCCCTGCAGCAGGCCGTCGATCAGGCGTGGAAGCAGCTGCAGAAACTGGCCAAAGCCGCCAGCACCCGGCGTCAGGCCGTGGCGCCGCGTCTGGCCGAACGCGTCAGCACGCTCATGCAGGCGCTGGGCATGGCGGGCGGCCGTCTGGAGGTGGCGCTGCTGCCACAGCCCGAGATGCAGGCCTACGGCCTCGAAGGGATCGAACTGCGCGTGGCTGGGCACGCGGGCACCACGCCCCGGCCGCTGGCCAAAGTGGCCTCGGGCGGCGAGCTGTCGCGCCTGGCACTGGCCGTGGCCGTGACCGGCATCACCGGCCTGGACGCTGATCTGGATCAGGGCCTGGCAGCAGTGGCTGGATCGGCCCGCGCCACGCCCGGTGATCAGGCGCCCACTGTCCTGATTTTTGACGAGATCGACGCGGGCATCGGCGGCGCCGTTGCCGACACCGTGGGCCGCATGATGCACGCCCTGGGCGCGCGCGTGCAGGTGCTGGCCGTGACCCACCTGGCGCAGGTCGCGGCCTACGCCCACCAGCACGCCCGCGTCTCCAAAGACACCGTGGGCGGCCCTTCTGGCACCGCCACCGTCAGCCGCCTGACGCTGCTGGACGCGCCCGGCCGCGTCCACGAAATCGCCCGTCTGCTGGGCGGCCAGATCAGCCCTGAAAGCCTGGCCCACGCGCGCACTTTGCTGGCGCAGGCGGGTGCGCCCGTAGAAACACCGTCAACCTCTTCACCCCGAAACCGATGAATCCTGAAGACTCTGCCCTGATTGACGCCCTGCTGGATCCGGGATCTGGCGAGGCGCTCTCGCCACCGCATCTGGTGCTGCTGGCCGGCACGGCCGGTTCGGGCAAGTCGGTGGCGCTGCGCGCCCTGGAGGACGCGGGCTTTTACTGCTGCGACAACCTGCCGCCCGAGCTGGTCGGCGATTTCCTGCGCCTGATGGCGCGCCAGGGCAAGCGCCGCGTGGCGGTGGCGATTGATGTGTATTCCGGCCCCAACGCCATCCACCTCGAGCCGGTGCTGGAACGCCTGCGCGAACGCGAGGTGCTGGTCCAGCGCATTTTCCTGGACGCCAGCGAGGACGTGCTGCTGCGCCGCTATTCCGAGAGCCGCCGCCCGCACCCGCTGACGGGGGGCGATGCCCACGCCAGCGCCGAATCCGGCCGCCGCGCCCTGGTCGATGCCATGGCGCTGGAGCGCGAGATGCTGCAGGGCCTGCGCGAGGCGTCTGTGGTGGTCGATACCAGCCACCTGCGGCCTTCGCAGCTGCGCAGCTGGATCCTGCAGACGGTGCAGGCCGCCAGCAACCGGCTGACGCTGGTGTTTGAATCCTTCGGTTTCAAGCATGGCCTGCCGATGGACGCCGACCTGGTCTTTGATGCCCGTGTGCTGCCCAATCCCTTTTACGAAGCGGCGCTGCGCCCGCTGACCGGGCTGGACGCGCCGGTGGCCGATTTCCTGCGCGCTCAGCCGCCCGTGGCGCAGATGCTTCAGAACATCTGCGGTTTCATCGAGAACTGGCTGCCGGTGTATCAGCAGGATCTGCGCAGCTACCTCACCGTGGCCATCGGCTGCACGGGCGGTCAGCACCGCTCGGTGTACCTGGTCGAGGCGCTGGGGCAGTATTTTGCGGCGCAGGCGCCTGTGCTGCTGCGCCACCGCGAGCTGCGCCGGGAAACCGATGCCGCTGCGGCCCCGTCGGCTGCGGCGTAAGGCCTGTAGCGCTTACAGTGGGTTGTTGACCAGACGGCTCAGGGCCAGATTGCCCAGATCGACCTGGAAGCGCTGGGCGGGCACCGTGCTGCTGGCCCACATCCAGGTCAGGGCGGTGGCGCCGCTCTGCAGGGTTGTGTCGGTGCAGGCCGTTCCCACGCTGGCGTCGGTGCAGGCGGCGTCCTTGATGTTGCTCAGGTTGTAGCTGGACGCCGGGTTGCTGCTGTTGGCGTACTGGTCGATCAGGCCATTGGGCACCAGGGCGAGACCTCGGCCATTGACCGGGGCGGCGCCGTAAAAGCCGGTGCGCCAGGCGTTGCCCAGATCGCGGATCAGCGCCTGACGATCCACGCCCGTGGTACTGGTGGCGACGGCCGGCGTGGCGGCTTCGGCCAGCGCCCAGGGCGAGTATTCGATGTCGACCGGATACGCCATCAGCAGCTTGCCGCCCGCGCTGATGTAGCTGGATACGGCCTGGCCCATCTGGGCGCCCAGCGCTTTCATGCTGTCAACCAGCGCGGCCTGGTTGCTGCCGTCGAAGGTTTTGTAGGCGGCGATGATGTCGTTCTGCCCGACCAGCACCGTGACCAGCTGTTTGTCCGGTGTGGCGCCGGCCGCCTGCGCGGCGGTGGTCAGCGCGCCCAGCTGGGCGATGACCTGCGCTGTGGTCGTGCCCGCAGCAGCCTGCATGTCGACGGTGGCGGGCGCGGTGGTGTCCCCCGTGGTCGGACGGCAGGCGTCAAACACCAGGGTGTTGCTGCCGCTCAGGTCGTTGTAGTACCTGGCCACGGCCTGCACCCACAGCAGGTTGCCGCCATCGCACGACACCGCACCGGAGGTGGTGTCCACGTAGTTGACCGTGTATTTGCGGCCCTGTCCGTCGTCGTTTTTGACCAGGGCGCTGTTTTCGTCGCCCAGCACCACCATGCGGGTGGGGCGGAAGGGGTTCACCGTGGACACCGAGCCGCCGCAGGCGCTCAGCAGGGCGGCCAGGGCCAGGGCGGTGAATAGGGGTTTGCGCATGAAAGTCCTCGTCGCGTGATTCGTAAAGCTTGCGGGATGCTGTGGGGCGCAGCATAGCCCAGGAAGGTGAAGGAATGAGGGTCTGGGCGGTTCAGTGGCCCGGGTTTCGGGGGGCGGCGGCGCGCTGCAGGCGGTCGCGCACGCCGTCCCAGTCGTCGCCGGGGGGCAGTTCCTGGACCAGAATGCAGCCGCCACCCGACTCGGCCAAAGCGGCGTCCAGGTGGCGCAGCGCCGCAAACAGCTCGTGCGCCAGCGCTGGGGCATCCTCAGGCTGGACCAGCATCAGCGCAGGCCCAATGCCCTGCTGCGACAGCCGCTGCAGCACATCGGCCTGCGCGTAGATGGCGAAATCCGACGTTCCGAGGGCCAAACTTTCAGGCTCAGCTTGAGGGCTTGGGGTGCCCAGGCGGGCCAAAAGTTCCCGCTTCGGAAGAATCTGCAGCGGCGCCTGCGGTGCGTAGTGCGAGGCCAGGTCGCCGGACACGCGCGGCGCTGCCGCATCGCGCTGCGCGACGCGCTGACCCAGAGCGTGCTCCAGCGCCGAGCGCGTCACGCCGCCGGGACGCAGCAGCACGGGCTGATCCCGGCTGAGATCCACAATCGTCGATTCGATGCCGATGGCGCAGTCGCAGCCCACGCCCGCCAGCAGGTGCAGGGGCGGGGAATCTGTCCAGATGGGGCCAAATTCGTCAGCGACGTGGCCCGCGTGCGTGGGGCTGACGTGGCCAAAGCGGTTGGCACTGGGCGCAGCGACGCCCGCCACACCGCAGGCGTGCGCGGCCTGCAGCAGCGCCAGCGCCAGCGGGTGAGCGGGGCAGCGCAGGGCGATGGTGTCGTGGCCCCCGGCGGCGGCGGCGGCGATGCCCGAACGGCGCGGCAGCACCAGCGTCAGCGGCCCGGGCCAGAAGGTCTGCATCAGAACCTGCATCCGCGCTTGCGTGGCGGTCGGAATATCGCCGATAAAAGCGCGGGCGCCGTCCGGGCTGGCCACATGCACGATCAGCGGGTGTCCGGGCGGTCGGCCTTTGGCCGCGTAGATGCGCGCCACGGCGGCATCGTCGTCGGCGCGGGCGCCCAGGCCGTAGACGGTTTCGGTGGGGAAGGCGACCAGCTCGCCACGCGCCAGCGCCTGCGCCAGGGCAGGCAGGCTGCCGGTGTCGGCGGCATCGTGCACGCGCAGATGCGGCTGCGCTGCCCGCAACGCCGCCACCGTGGCCGACGGCCACCAGGCGGGAGCATCGGGAGCATCGGACGCGTCTGACACGGAACGGACCTCAGGCGGCATCGTGCAGGCTCTCCATGCCCGCCAGGCCCAGATGGCGGGCGATCTGGCTGGCGCGCGCCTGGGCGTCGGCCGCCCGGGGCGCGGTCACGGTGATGTGGCCCATTTTGCGGCCGGGTTGGGCGTCTTTCTTGCCGTAAAGGTGCAGGTGCACGCCGCCCCAGCCCATGATGGCGGACCAGTCGGGCTCGCGCAGGCGGCCGTCGGCGCCCCACCAGGCGTCGCCCAGCAGGTTGAGCATCACCGCCGGGGCCAGCAGTTGGGGCTCGGGCAGCGACCAGCCGGCCAGCACGCGCGCCTGCGCGTCGAACTGCGACATATCGCAGGCATCGATGCTGTAGTGGCCGGAGTTGTGCGGGCGCGGCGCCATTTCGTTGACGACCAGACGCTGTCCGCCCGGGGCTGCGGCGTCGGCCACGCAGAAAAATTCGATGCACAGCACGCCGCAGTAATCCAGCGCCTGCGCGATGCGCCGGGCTGCGTCGCGCGCCGCATCCGCCAGCGCGGGCGCGACCAGCGCGAAGCCCACGCGCGTGTGCGCCAGAATGCCGCCGTGGTGGTGATTGACCTGTACCGGCCAGCACACGCTGGCGCCGTGCGCATCGCGCGCCACCAGCACGCTGATCTCCTGCTGCAGTGCCAGGCGCTGCTCCAGGATGGCGTCCGCGTGGCCCAGCTGCGCCCAGGCGGCGGCCAAGTCTGCCGCGCTGTTGACGCTGATCTGGCCTTTGCCGTCGTAGCCCAGTCGCGCGGTTTTCAAAAGGGCCGGGAAGGTGACGGCGCCTGCCGCCTGATCCAGCTGGGTCTGCCGCTGTGCGGTGTCCGCGCTGGCCTTCAGCGCGGCCCAGGGCGCGGTGGGCAGGCCGCAATCGGCGAAGAAGGTTTTTTCGCGCAGGCGGTCCTGGCTGATGGCGACAGCGTCGGCGCCGGGCGCCACGCGGGTGGGGTCGCTGGTGTTGCCCGCCAGCCAGCGCAGGGCGTCTGCGGGGACGTTTTCGAACTCGGTGGTGACGGCGCAGCAGCGGCGCGCCAGGTCGGCCCAGGCGCGGGTGTCGTCGTACGCGGCGGTGATCTGCTGGTGGGCGATGGCGCCTGCGGGGCCGCCCGGAACCGGGTCCAGCACCACGGTGTCCAGCCCAAGGCGCTGCGCCGACTGCACGAAGTAGCGGCCAAGCTGACCGCCGCCCATCACGCCGACGGTGCGCTCGCGGCTCACAGCGACAGCTCCGCGCTCATGGCGGTGGCGGCGGCGGTCTGGCGTGCGCGGTAATCTTCCAGCGCGGTGTGCAGCGTCGGGTCGTGCCGGGCCAGCATCGCGACGGCGAACAGGGCGGCGTTGGCCGCGCCCGCCGTGCCGATGGCGAAGGTGGCGACGGGGATGCCCTTGGGCATCTGCACGATGGAATGCAGTGAGTCCACGCCCTGAAGGTGACGGCTGGCGACGGGCACCCCCAGCACGGGCACCGTCGTCTTGCAGGCCAGCATGCCTGGCAGATGGGCCGCGCCGCCCGCACCGGCGATGATGGCTTGCAGGCCGCGCGCGGCCGCGCTTTCGGCATAGTTGAACATGGCGTCGGGCATGCGGTGGGCCGAGACCACGCGGGCCTCAAAAGGTATGGCAAACTCCGCCAGAATCAGGGCGGCCGCCTTCATGGTGTCCCAGTCGCTGCTGGAGCCCATCACCAGCCCCACGGCGGGGTGTTGTGCGTTCATGCGCAATAAGTCCTTGCCTGTGCTCCGCGACGGCGAAGCCCGGTGCCATTCTAAAGCCTGCGCCCCCGGCCTTTGCGGCAGCGGCGCAAGCCCTTCAGCCTCTTGCCTTCTTCGCCATGCTAGACATTACCAAACACAATCTTGAAGCGGATCTGATCCAGGCCTCCATGGTGCAGCCCGTGCTGCTGGACATCTGGGCGCCGTGGTGCGGCCCGTGCAAAAGCCTGGGGCCTGTGCTGGAAAAGCTGGAGGCCGAATACGGCGGCGCTTTCGTGCTGGGCAAACTCAATAGCGACGACGAGCCCGAGATCGCCGGACAGCTCAGCCAGATGTTTGGCGTGCGCAGCATCCCGTTCTGCGTGATGTTCTCGCAGGGCCAGCCGGTCGATGGCTTTGTCGGCGCGGTGCCCGAGGCGCAGCTGCGCACCTTCCTGGACAAGCACGTGACGGCCCGCCCGCCGCTGGACGCTGAGCCCGAAGCGCCCGCGCCCGAACTCAGCCCCGAGGACGCGCAAAACGCCGAGCTGGAGCGCCTTCTGGCCGCCGTACACAGCCAGCCCGAGAGCGATTCGGATCGCGCCCTGGCCATCCAGGCGCTGCTCAAGGCCGGACGCGGCGCGCAGGCGCGGCTGCTGTTCGAGCCCGTGCAGGCGCGTGCCGACGCCAAAGTGCTGCTGGACCAGCGTCTGGTCGCCGTCCAGCACTGGCTGGCCGCGCTGCAGGCGGAGCCCAGCCTGCCCCCCGTGGCTGATCTTGAGGCGCGCCTCGCCAGCAACCGCCGCGATTTTGACGCCCGTTACGCCTTGGCCCAGCACCACCTGCTGGCGCAGGCGTGGACGCAGGCCATGGACGAGCTGCTGGAAATCATCCTGCGCGACAAGACCTGGCAGGACGATCTGGCGCGCCGCACGTACGTCGCGATTCTGGAGTTCATGACGCCGCCTGCGCCCAAGCGCCAGCCGGGTGCATCGGGCCAGCCGGGTCCGTCGGGCCAGACCGGCAAGGCCGGTATGCCTGCCGCAGCCGCCGCCGCGCCTGAAAAAGCGCTGCAGCTTTCGGGCCACGCCGTGTTCGAGAAGGCCGACCCGGTGCTGGAGCAGTACCGCCGCAAGCTCAGCATGGCGCTGTTCTGAACCGGACGGACTGATTCATCCTGGTTTTGTAGCCGGCGCAGTGCGCTGGTGCCCGGATCCAGCGGCAGATCGGGCCAGGCGCGGCTCGTCCAGATGCGGCCGGCGATGCGCTGCAGCGCCGTTCAGGTCACCAGACCCAGGCGCGGCACCACCCCGCGCTGGCCGTCGCGGATCACCCGGTTGAAGATGACATCGGCGAACCAGCGGTAGGTGCTGGCGCTGTAGTGCACGCCGTCGCCGCTGAACTCGGCCGTGCCGGCGGGCCGGTCTTTGCTGTTGATGACAAAGTAGCGCTGCGGGTCGCGGCGGACGATCTCGTCAAACTGGAAGGCCATGAGCTTGCTGTTGTAGGACGCCGCCGTGGCCCGGGGGTAGTGCAGGAAGAAGCGCAGGTCGGGCGCCCCGGTGGCGCGCGAGAAACCGTCGACGATTTTCTGCAGGTTGGCCGGGTACTGGTTGATCACGCCGCCGGGGATGCTGTTGGCCGCAATCTGCGCATCCTGCTCCCACTGGTTCCAGTCCACGCCGATCAGGCGCGGGCGCTTGCCAGCGCGGATCAGGTTTCTGATCGCTTTCTGGAACAGGTTGACGCTCAGGTGATACAGCGAGGTGGTGTCGTTGTCGGGCAGCTCCGGGGCCCAGCCGTTGCTGGCGGCCGTTTGTCCGGCCCAGACCAGGTTGCTCAGGGCGATGCCCATGCTGGAGACGGCGATGTGGATGCAGTACAGATCGGGCAGACCCGGGTTGCGGGATTTTTCGGCCTGCCACATTTTTCCCACCAGGTGCGGCACGGTGGCGCTGTTGCGGCTCATGATGCGGTCGCCCTGCCAGATGTCGCGGCCCGAGCCGATGCGGGACTGGCCGCTGTCGCTCTCCAGAGGGGCCCAGACCACGTCGTTGTTTGTGTAGCTGGTGTTGGCAGAGCGCGACAGCATGAAGACGTTGGCCAGCGGCGCATTGGCGGGGGTGCGGTCTGCGGCCGACAGGGCGGCCATGGCCACCGAGTTGGATTGACCGCAGCAGATCAGCACGGCCACGTCGTCGGGGCCCCAGGGCGCGTCGATGGGCACGGCGGCCGGGCTGCCGGGCAGGGCACTCAGCCAGGCCGGGTAGCGCAGGGCACTGTGCGTGCTGTCCTGGCGCCAGGTTTCGGCCACAAGGCCGGTGGCCAGACGCGGCGCCACCAGGGTGATCTGCGACCAGCCCGAGAAATAGCGCTTGCTGTCGGTCACGCGACTGCCGGGCGCCCAGTGCGACGAGCCGATGTAGCCCGCATCGGGGCGGTCGGGGTCCTGGTCGTAGCGGCCCGACGGCGTGACGGCGCCGGAAACGCCATCGGCGCCCTGGTGCATGAAGCGCACGAAGGCCACGCCGTTCTGGCGTGAGCGCGCGTAGCTGTTGCCGTAGACCGCGTCGTAGGCGGCCGGGCTGGCGAGTTCTCCTTCGCCGTAGGCCGATAGCGTGTCGCCGCACACCCACGGCACTGTGGCTGCGCTGCCGGTGACGCATTGCGCGTCAAAGCCCGCCATGTCGGCGCGGAAGGTGGCCAGCTGCGCTTCGAAGGCTTCCCTGTGTCCGGTCTGGCCGAGATCGCTCTCCCCCTGCATCCAGATCACGCCCAGCAGCTGGTTGCCCGGGTTCATCTGCAGCGCGGTCTGGGTGCGCGAGAGCAGATCCATGTACAGGCCCGAGCGCCCGCCCGCGTTCATGCCGCCGCTGACGCCCCAGCGCGTCGAGCGGGTATCGCTGCCCCCTGTCCACGCGGCATCCGCACCCGAAAAGCCGGATTCGCTGCGGGCGCAGGGCACCAGCAGCAGGCCGGTGTTGTCGGGCAGATAGGGCAGCAGCTGCCGGGCAATCTGCAGCCCGGGGCCGGGCAGGCCGTAATTGGCCAGCGTGTCCACCGTAGGCAGGTCGCTGGTGCGCACCAGCTGGAAATCGTCCAGACCCAGATCGTTGCCCACCGCAGGGGTGACCAGATCCTGCAGGGCCAGGCTGAGCTGGCGTGTGCCCGCTGGCACGGTGATGCTCTGCGTGACCTGCGTCCAGGGCATGCCGGGTGTTGTTTTGTAGGCCGCGCCGAAAGGCTGGCCATTGACCACGAGCTGCACGATGGGCGTATTGAGCTGCCCCGCGCAGATCCAGTAGCTGAAACGGTAGGTGGCGCCCGCTTCCACCGCCACGGTCTGCGACCAGATGCGTTTGCGCGCGTCGGCCGCGCCGTCCGCCATCAGGAACTTCTGGCCATCGCGCGCCGATGTAGCGCCCATGCCCCAGCCCGCGGGCGGAGCGGCGACCACGCCGTAGGTTCCCGTGCCCTCGGCCTGGTTGCGCAGGGCGTAATCGCTGGTGTACGGGGTGGCATAAACCGGCTTCTGGGCGAAATCGCCATTGCGGATCAGGTTGGGCGACAGCCAGGCGCCGGTCTGCACCAGGGTCAGGTCGTCCAGACCAAAATCGTTGCCCTGCGCGCGGGTGTTGAGGTTGTTTAGGGCCAGTGTCGCGCTGCGGCTGGTGGCGGTGAACTCGAACTGCACCGGCGCCCAGCCCCGGCTGGCGCCCAGCGCCTGGCTGCTGACAGCGCTGCCGTTGACGCTGAGCTGCAGCGTGGGCGGGTTGAAGTTCGTCATCACCCAGAACGACAGCGCATAGGTTTTGCCCGGCTCCAGCGCCACCGTCTGTTTCCAGAAGGCCTTGCGGCTGTCGCTGCTGGAATCCACCATCAGGAAAGCGTCGCTGCGCCCGTTGCGTCCGACGGTGGCCCCCAGGCCCCAGTCGGTGGGCGGCGTTGCGGTCAGCGCGATCTGTCCCGGGGCGGTGACGGCGGACGCGCGGGTGTAATCGGTCTCGAAACCGGCCTGTGCCGCGGCAGCCGCCACGGCGCTGAGTTCAAAACTGCCGTTGTCCAGCAGATTGCGCTGGGCGCTTTTGAGCGCTTCCTGCAGGGCCAGCGGGTGGGTGTAGCTGTCGGCGTCGTCCAGATGATGCAGGCAGTGGTCGGCCGGAATCAGGGCGTTGTAGGCGCAGGCCGGGCCGCCACGGGATACGGTGCGGCGGCGGGCGAGCTGGCGGATGCGCGGGTGGGGCGCATCGATGCCCTCCGGCTGCGGCAGGTGGCTGCCCCAGCCCTGCATGTTCGCCTCGCCCGCCAGCACCAGCACGTAGTAGCGCTGGGGCCCCGCAGCAGCGGGAGTCGCGGCCTGAAGCTGTGCCCGGTCGCTGCCGACGGCCGCCAGGTCATCGCCGCCCCCGCAGGCGCTCAGGCTGGCACCCAGCAGACCCAGGCCGGTGACCTGGCCCAGGCCCAGACCGGCGGCTCCGGCGGACAGGCCCAGAAAATGGCGCCGCTTCATGGGCGGCTGAACGCCCGCTTGAGCCGATTCAGCCGATTCAGCCATTCCAGCAGGCGTGACAGCGGCAGGAGACGGTTTTCCGGAATTGGGGCGCATGACAGGTCCGTGGCTGGGGAAAAACAAACCAGTCAGCTCAGGCGGAATGGTCAATATGCCCATTCTATTTGTGACAAATTGACAGGATGCTGACGGGCCGCCCGCGTTCAGGGGATCAGCGCCCGCACCTGCGCCCCATCAGCGCCCCATCAGGCCCCGCTGTTGTTCACGTGCCCGCCAGCGTCTGGCGCCACTGCAGTTCGACGGCGCTCATGGCTTTGTCCTTGACCTCGCCGTAACCGCGCACCTGCTGCGCCAGCGCGATGCTGTCGGCGGCGGCGGTCAGCGTGGCCTCGTCGGGACTGGCCTGCAGGCGGCGCAGCCAGTGGGCGATCAGGGCGAAGAGCTGCTCGCGCAGCGCGCGTTCGCGGCGGCGCTCGGTGGTCCAGCCAAACGGGTCCTTCCAGGTGCCGCGCACCGACTTGAACGCGATCAGGCGGTCGAACACCTTCTGCGCCGTGGCCTGGCCGATGCGGCGCTTGATGGGGCGGCCCTTGGCGTCTTTGCGCGACAGCCCCGGCGGCGCCAGGTGGTGGAAGACCTGGAAATCGCCCTCGAACTGCTGCGCGATCTGCGCCTGGAAGGCCGGATCGCGGTGCAGGCGGGCGACCTCGTACTCGTCCTTGATCGCCATCAGGCGGAACAGCGCCAGCGCCACGCTGCGTTCCAGGCGGCGGGCGGCCCCCGGCACCTGCGTTTCGGCGGCGGCGACCTGCTCCACGGTGTCGCTGTAGCGGCGGGCGTAGGCCTCGTCCTGATAGTCGACCAGGAACTGGCGGCGCAGCGCGATGGCCTCGTCCAGCGCGCCCTCGGTCAGACGGCTTGCCAGCGGCCCCTGCAGCACCACGGCCTGCGGCGCGGGCGCGGGTTTGAGCAGTTCGGCCACGGCCCGGGGCTGCAGCGCGGCCCAGCGGCCCCAGGCGAAGGCGGTGCGGTTGGCCTCGATGGCCACGCCGTTGAGCGCAATGGCCTGGTCCAGCGCGTCCAGCCCCACGGGCAGCCAGCCCATCTGCCAGGCGTAGCCCATGACGATGGGGTTGGTGTAGATGCTGTCGCCCATCAGCTTCTGGGCCATGCCGTGGGCATCGAAGGTGCAGACGGCCTGCTGGCCTGCGACGGCGCGGATCTGCTCGATGCACGGATCGCCCGGCGCCTGCCAGTCGCGGTTGTGGATCAGCTCGGCGGTGGGCGCGGTGTGCGTGTTCTGCACGATCCGGGTGCGGCCGGGCAGCACGCGCGCCAGGGTTTCCGGGTGTGCGGTGACGATGGGGTCGCAGCCCAGCACCAGATCAGCGGCAGCCGTGCCCACGCGGGTGGACAGGATGCTGTCCTGGTCCTGCGCCAGCAGGATGTGGCTCCAGGTGGCGCCGCCCTTCTGCGCCAGACCGGCGGCGTCCTGGGTGACGATGCCCTTGCCTTCGATGTGCGCGGCCACGCCCAGCAATTGGCCGATGGTGATGACGCCGGTGCCGCCGACACCCGCCACCAGCACGCCCCAGACGCGGCCACGCTGCAGCGCCTGGACCGAGGCGTCGGGCGGCGCGGGCAGGGCGCCAAAGCGCTCCTGCAGGGTCTGCGGGGTGGGCATGGACTGGGTCTGCGCCTTTTTCAGCCGCCCGCCTTCGACGGTGATGAAGCTGGGGCACAGGCCATCGACGCAGCGCAGATCCTGGTTGCAGCTGTTCTGGTTGATGGTGCGCTTGGTGCCCAGCGGCGTGGCCAGCGGTTCGATGCTCAGGCAGTTGGACTGCGTGCCGCAATCGCCGCAGCCTTCGCAGACCAGCGGGTTGATCATCGTGCGCACCGTGCTGGCGGCGGTGGTGCCGCGTTTGCGGCGGCGGCGTTTTTCGGTGGCGCAGGTCTGGTCGTAGATCAGGGCGGTGGTGCCTTTGACGCGGCGCAGGCGCTCCTGCACCGCATCGAACTGGGTGCGCGCTAGCACTTTGATCCCGCCGGGCAGGGCGGTGGCGCGGTATTTGTCGGGCTGGTCGGTGACGATGACCAGCTCGGTGACGCCTTCCGACAGCAGGCTGTTCACGATCTGCAGCACGCTGTGGCCTTCGGGCCGCTCGCCGACCTGTTGGCCGCCAGTCATGGCGACAGCGTCGTTGTAGAGAATCTTGTAGGTGATGTTGACGCCCGCCGCGATGCTCTGGCGGATGGCCAGCAGGCCGCTGTGAAAGTAGGTGCCATCGCCCAGGTTGGAGAAAATATGCGCTTCGCGCGTGAACGGCTGCTGACCCACCCAGGTGACGCCTTCGCCGCCCATCTGG
Source organism: Amphibiibacter pelophylacis (assembly GCF_037688875.1). Classification (NCBI taxonomy): domain Bacteria; kingdom Pseudomonadati; phylum Pseudomonadota; class Betaproteobacteria; order Burkholderiales; family Sphaerotilaceae; genus Amphibiibacter; species Amphibiibacter pelophylacis. The sequence continues at coordinate 12,716 of NZ_JAWDIE010000017.1, read as the reverse complement.
GTGAAACCCATGGTGCTGCGGTCCATCCAGGTCGCCATGTAGTGGCAGCCGATGCCGCCCGCCGCGCGCGAGCCTTCAGGCACTTTGGTGGACGTGTTGTGCGGGCAGCCCGGGCAGAACCAGGGCGCGCGCTCGGCGGCGGGGTCGCTGCGGCTGAGTTGAGCCTCTTCCTTGGCCTTGAGGATGGCGATCTGCGCGTCGATGCGCGCCGCTTCGTCGCCGTCCACGCCCAGCTTTTTCAGGCGAGCGGCGATGGCCTGCGCGATCAGCGCGGGGTTCAGGTCGGCCGTGGCGCGCAGCAGGGTGTTGGCGCTGGGGTTGGACATGGACCACTCGCCGCCGCTGTCGCCATCGCCCTGGCCTTCGGCGAACTTGCCCACCACGGTGGGGCGGATGTCGGGGTGCCAGTTGTAAAGCTCTTCTTTCAGCTGGTATTCGATGACCTGGCGCTTCTCTTCGATGACCAGGATTTCCTTCAGGCCGGTGGCGAATTCGCGGGTGATCTGCGCCTCCAGCGGCCAGACCACGGCGACTTTGTGCAGGCGGATGCCCAGGCGGCGGCAGGCCGCGTCGTCCAGGCCCAGATCCATCAGCGCCTGGCGCGTGTCGTTGTAGGCCTTGCCGCTGGCGATCAGGCCCAGGCGGTCGTTCGGGCCTTCGATGACGTTGTGGTTGAGCCGGTTGGCGCGCACGTAAGCCAGCGCCGCGTACCACTTGTAATTGAAGAGACGCGCCTCCTGATCCAGCGGCGAATCGGGCCAGCGGATGTGCAGGCCGCCGGGCGGCATCTCGAAATCATCGGGCAGGATGATGTTGACGCGGTCGGCATCGACTTCGACGGCGGCGCTGGATTCAACCACTTCCTGGATGGTTTTCAGGCTGGTCCAGACGCCTGAGAAGCGGCTCATGGCGAAGGCGTGCAGGCCCAGGTCCAGAATTTCCTGCACATTGGCCGGGAAGAACACCGGCAGGCCACAGGCCTTGAAGATGTGATCGCTCTGGTGCACGGCGGTCGAGCTTTTGGCGACATGGTCGTCGCCCGCCACCGCCACCACCCCGCCCAGCGGCGTGGTGCCCGCCATATTGGCGTGCTTGAACACGTCGGCGCTGCGGTCCACGCCCGGGCCTTTGCCGTACCACAGGCCAAAAACGCCGTCGTACTTGTGCTGGCCGGGGTTGAGATAGCCCAGCTGTTGGGTGCCCCACACGGCGGTGGCAGCCAGGTCTTCGTTGACGCCGGGCTGGAAGACGATATGGTTCTCGTCCAGGTATTTCTGCGCCTTGACCAGCGCCTGGTCATAGCCCCCCAGGGGGGAACCCCGGTAGCCGCTGACGAAACCGGCGGTGTTGTGACCGGCCATCAGGTCGCGCTGGCGTTGCAGCATGGGCAGACGCACCAGGGCCTGGATGCCGCTCATGAAGGCGCGGCCGTGCTGCAGGGTGTATTTGTCGTCCAGGGACAGCGCGGCCGGGGCCGGATCGCGCAGGGGGTGGGGGGCGTTCATTGTGTGATCTCCGCGTGGGCCGGGTCCAGGAGGTGTGCTGGGCCCTGCCGCAAGGCTGACTAGGGGTGCGCCGATTGTCAGGGGCATCCGCGTGGGCGACCAGGCGGGAAAACCCTGGACGATGAACTGGCCGGAGTCGGGCAATTTGCACGCCTGGCGGCCCCGGCAGCGGCGACCGGCGCGGTCTTCGGCCCTCCTGTCACGCTAGTATGGGTTAACCCTAATCCGCCCCCTGAATCCCCCCATGAGCGAATCCCGCCTGGATGTTCCCCTGGACGATTACGCCGGTTTCTGTCGCTGGCTGACCGGCCGCGCGCCGCAGTCTGGCTGGACGGTGCCGCGCTCGCCGCTGGCCCGGGGCCGGGCGCTCACCGTCAGCGTCAGCCAGCTGGATCCGCAGCAGATCGCCCTGCTGGCCACCGAGACGCACCTGTCGCTGCCTGCGCTCGATGCCCTGCAGGACGGCGACGTGCTGGGCCTGATCTGCGGTGCGCTGCGCGATCTCACGGTGCGCTGCACCAGCCCGCGCGCTGCGCTGCTGGCGCCGCTGGCCGGGCATCTGGACACCCTGACCCTGCTGGGCACGCGCGAGCTGGATGGGGATAGCGCGCAGGCCCTGCTGGCCGGACGCGCCCGCGTCAGCTTCGCGCAGACCGAGCGCCTGACGCTGCCCATGGCCCGCGTCATGTGCGCCACCCACGGCGGGCAGCCGCTGCTGCTGGAGGGCGTGCAGCAGTTTGGCCCGGAAGCCGAAGCCCTGCTGGCCGCGCACGGCGCGCCTGTGCGCTTCAGCGGCGTGCCGCTGCTGACGCACAGCATGGCCCGCGTGCTGGTCGCCACCCACCCCGACGAGCCGGTGCAGGTCGCCGACGTGCCACGCCTGGGCGCGGGCGCGCAGGCGCTGCTGGAGCAGTCGGCCACGCCGGTGCTGTTTCACGACACGGCGGTGCTGGACGCGCCGATGGCGGCGGTGCTGGCGGCCACGGCGCGCGGGCTGGAAGTCGATCTGTGGGGTCTGCAGTCGCTGGCCTCTGGCGCGGTGCGCCAGCTGCTGGATGCGCGACTGCGCGTGCGCTTTCACGGCGTGAGCGAACTGGGCCGGGGCATGGCCCAGGTGCTGGCTTCGGCCTGGCCGGGCAAGGTGCTGGCATTGCGCGCCGTAGACCGCGTCGCGCCCGCCGCACGCCGCGTACTGGATCAGGCCGGGGTGAGGCTGCTGGGGGATGAGGTTCCGGATCGGCCTGAGCCCCTGCCTCAGCGGTCGCGCTGGTAGCCCGACGCTGCGCGCAGCAGCGCCAGCGTGTCCTCGTGCTGCGCCTGGCCGTGGGCCAGATCGGCGGTGTCCAGCGTTTCAACGGCCTGACCGCGCCGCATCACCACCACGCGGCGGCACAGGTGGCTGACCACGGCCAGATCGTGGCTGACCATGAGCAGCGTCAGGCCGTGCTGGCGGCGCAGGGCGTCGAGCAGGTTGAGGATCTCGGCCTGCACCGACACGTCCAGCGCCGAGGTCGGCTCGTCCAGCAGCAGGATGGGCGGGCGAAGCATCAGCGCGCGGGCAATCGCCACGCGCTGGCGCTGTCCGCCCGAGAGCTGGTGCGCGTAGCGGAAGCGGAAGGACGCATCCAGCCCGACCTCCTGCAGCGCCTGCACCACCGCCGCGCCGCTGCGCGGCAGGCCGTGGATGGCCAGCGGCTCGGACAGCATCTGGTCCAGCGTGTGGCGCGGGTGCAGCGCGGCGTAGGGGTCCTGGAAAACTATCTGCACCAGACGCGCCGCTGCGCGCACGGTGGCGGCGCTGCGCCGACCCTGCGCCAGCGGCCAGGGCTGCGGCCCCTGCGCCGTCAGCGCTTCGATGCGCCCGGCCTGCAGCGGCACCAGCCCGCACAGCGCGCGCAGCACCGTCGATTTGCCCGAGCCCGATTCCCCGACCAGCCCCAGGCTGCCGCCCGGCTCGACGCGCAGCGAGACATTCTCCACCGCCTGGAAATCGCCAAAGCGCACGCTCAGGGCTTCGGCCTGGAGGCCGGTGGGGGAGGGTTTCAGCGCAGCCATGCAGGATCCCGGCTCAGGGTGGGCAGCGGGCGGCGGGTTTGGCCCAGGCGGGGCAGGCAGTCCAGCAGGCCGCGCGTGTAGGGGTGGCGCGCCTCGTGCAGCGCGCTGGCGGGCAGCGATTCAACGATGCGTCCGGCGTACATCACCAGCACGCGATCGCAGAAGCTGGAGACCAGGCGCAAGTCGTGCGAAATAAAGAGCAGCCCCATGCCCAGACGGCCGACCAGATCGTCCAGCAGCGCCAGCACTTCGAGCTGCACGGACACGTCCAGCGCCGAGGTCGGCTCGTCGGCGATCAGCAGCTGCGGGCGGGCGATCAGCATCATGGCGATCATCACGCGCTGGCCCATGCCGCCCGAAACCTCGTGCGGGAAGAGGCGCGCCACGCGCTCGGGGCGGTCGATCTGCACGGCGGCCAGCGCTTCCAGCACCTGCTCGCGGGCCTGACGCGCGGGCTGCGGGCGATGCGTCTGCAGCGTCTCCAGAATCTGGTCGCCCAGACGCATGACCGGGTTGAGCGAGAAGCGCGGGTCCTGCAGGATCATGGCCATGTCGCGCCCGCAGCGGCGGCGGCGCTCGGCGGGCGGCAGGGCGAGCAGATCCTGATCCTGCAGCGCCAGATGTCTGGCGCGCACGCGGGCCTGCGGCGGCGTCAGGCCCAGGATGGCGCGCCCGGTCTGCGATTTGCCCGAGCCCGATTCACCGACCAGGGCGACGCGCTCGCGGCCCAGCGTCAGACTGACGCCGCGCACCACCTCGTTCCAGCCGCCCTGGCGCTGGGGGTAGGCGACGTGCAGATCCTGCACGTCCAGGAGGGGCCGTGCGTTCGGGGTCGCGGTGGGCTTCATGGCGTCATCCCCGCTGCTGGGCGCGCGGGTCCAGCGCATCGCGCAGGCCGTCGCCCAGCAGGTTGAAGCCCAGGCTGACGATGAAAATCGCCGCGCCAGGCGCTGCAGCCACCCACCAGGCGCCCAGCAGGAACTGGCGCCCGGCGGCGATCATGGCGCCCCATTCGGGCAGTGGCGGCTGCGCGCCCAGGCCCAGAAAGCCCAGGCCCGCCGCTGCCAGAATCATCCCGGCCATGTCCAGCGTCACCCGGATCAGCACCGACGGCAGGCACAGCGGCAGCACGTGGCCCAGCACCAGGCGCGTGTGGCTGGCGCCCAGCAGGCGGCTGGCGGCGATGAAATCGCTGCGCCGCAGCGCCAGCGATTCGGCGCGGGCCAGGCGCGCATAGGGGGGCCAGGCGGTGATGGCGATGGCGATCACGGCGTTGTCCAGCCCCGGGCCCAGCGCGGCCACAAAGGCCAGCGCCAGGATCAGGCGCGGAAAGGCCAGGAAGATGTCGGTCAGGCGCATCAGCACCGCGTCCAGCCAGCCGCCCGCGTAGCCCGAAACGGCCCCGATCAGCACGCCCAGCGGCGCCGACAGCACGGCCGCCACAGCCACCACGTACAGCGTGGTGCGCGATCCGGCGATCAGCCGCGAGAGGATGTCCCGCCCCTGGTCGTCGGTGCCCAGCCAGTAGGTGGAGGAGGGCGGCTGCAGGCGCAGGGACAGATCGCCGGCCAGCGGCGGATGCGGCGCCAGCCAGGGCGCCAGCAGTGCCACGGCCAGCAGCCCCAGCACGATGACCAGGCCCAGCAGCGCCAGGCGGTTGGCCACCAGCAGGCGCCAGCGCCACCACATCTGGCCGCAGGCCGCCTGCCAGCGCGAGGCCGGGGCGGCGCTGTCCAGCCAGGCGATCAGCCCGTGGTCGGCGGTGGCTGCAGGCGCGGGCGGGGTGGAGGGGGCTGTGGCGGTCATGCGGTCTGCCGGGTGCGGGGGTCCAGACTGCGGTAAAGCAGGTCCGAGACCAGGTTCAAAGCGATGAACAGCGCGCCCACCAGCAGCGTGCCGCCCAGCACGGCGTTCATGTCGGCGCTTTGCAGCGAGTTGGTGATGTACTGCCCCAGGCCCGGCCAGGCGAAGACGGTTTCGGTCAGCACCGAGCCCTCCAGCAGCCCGGCGTAAGACAGCGCGATCACCGTCACCAGCGGCACGGCGGCGTTGCGCAGCGCGTGCCGCCAGATGATGCGCGATTCCGACAGGCCCTTGGCCCGCGCGGTCACGATGTACTCCTGCGCCAGCTCGTGCAGCATGAAGGAGCGCGTCATGCGGCTGAGGTAAGCCAGCGAGTAATAGCCCAGCAGCCCGGCCGGCAGGATCAGGTGCGAGACCGCATTGCCAAAAGCGCCCCAGTCGCCCGCCAGCAGGGTATCGACCAGCATCAGCCCGGTCACGGGCGTGATGACGTACTCGTAACTGATGTCCAGCCGCCCCGGCCCGGCCACCCAGCCCAGGTGGGCGTAAAACAGCACCAGACCCATCAGGCCCAGCCAGAAAATCGGCACCGAATAGCCGACCAGGCCCAGCACGCGCACGGTGTGGTCCACCCAGCTGCCCTGGCGCACGGCGGCCCACAGGCCCAGCGGCACGCCAGCCAGCACGCCGATCAGGATGGCGACGGTGGCCAGCTCGAGCGTGGCCGGGAAGGCGCGGCCCAGATCCTGCAGCACCGGGTTGCCGGTGAGCAGCGAACGCCCCAGATCGCCGTGCGCGATCTGCGAGAGATAGTTCAGAAACTGCTGGCCCAGCGGCAGATCCAGCCCCATCTGCGTGCGCACCTGCACGATGGTTTCCGCCGAGGCGTGCTCGCCGACCACGGCCAGCACCGGATCAAACGGCACGATCCGCCCGATGAAGAAAGTCACCGCCAGCAGCCCCGCCAGGGTGGCCACCAGCGAGACCAGCAGGCGCAGCAGCGCCTTCATGCGGCCAGGGCGCTCATTTGGCGACGGGATCGAGCTCGTTGGTTTCCATGCTCGGGCCCAGCGAGAAGCCCTGCAGGCCCTTGCGGAAAGCGGCCACTTCCACCGTCTGGTACAGCATCACGAAGGGGCTGCTGCGCGTGAACTCGGCCTGCAGCTTGCCGTACAGCGCCTTGCGTCTGGCGCTGTCGCGCTCCAGCGCAGCGGCCTTGGTCTGGCGCGTCAGCTCGGGGATGTCCCAGGCGCTGCGCCAGGCCAGGGTTTTGTTGGCGGCGCCGTCGCTGTTGTCCGGGTTGCTGGTGAAGGTGTCGGCGTTGCTGTTCGGATCCCAGTAATCGACGCCCCAGTTGCTGATGATCATGTCGTGGGCGCGGGCGCGCATGCGCGTCAGCACCTGTTTGCCGTCGCCCGGCACCAGGCGGATGTCCACCCCGGCGCGCTTGGCCGTCTGCTGGAAAGCCTCGGCGATGCCCTGGTTGGGCTGGATGGTGCGCACGTCCAGGGTGATCGGGAAACCGTCCGGATGCCCGGCTTTGGCCAGCAGCGCCTTGGCCTTGTCCACGTCCAGGCGGAAGGGTTTGGCCTCGCTGGCGCCCAGGATGCCCTTGGGCAGAAACTGCTGGTGAATGGTGCCGATGCCGCGGATCAGCGTCTTGCCGATGCCGTCGTAATCGACCAGCCACTTCATGGCCTCGCGCACTTCGGGCTGGGCCAGAATGGGGTTTTTCTGGTTCAGGGCGATGTAGTACACCGTGCCCTTGGTCGCCGATGTGGTCTGGATCTGCGGGTTGCTGGCGATGGCCTCCAGATCCTGCGGGGTCAGGTTGCGCACCACATCGACATCGCCTTTTTCCAGCAGCAGGCGCTGGGTGCTGGACTCTTTGATGTGCCGGAAAATCACCCGCGCCAGTTTGGGCCGGCCGCCGTGCCAGCCGTCGTTGCGCTCCAGCACCAGAATCTCGTTGGCGCGCCAGTCGCGGATGCGGAAAGGGCCTGATCCGGCGTAATGCGTTTTCAGCCAGGTGTTGCCCATGTCCTCGCCTTGGGCCTGCGACTGCAGCAGCTTGCTGTCCACCACCGCGCCGACCGTCGAGGTCAGGCAGTTCAGCACCAGGCTGGGCGCGTAAGTCTGGTCGGTCACCAGCGTCAGCACCATGGGCGACGTGGCCGTGATACGGTCTTTCACCGTGTCTTTGGTCCAGCCGAACTGGTTGAGAATAAAGGCGGGCGATTTGTTGAGCAGCACCGCGCGCTGCAGCGACCAGGCCACATCGGCCGCCGTCAGCGGGTTGCCCGAGGCAAATTTGATCCCCGGGCGGATGTTGAAGGTGTAGGTTTTGCCGTCGGCGCCCACCGTCCACGACAGCGCCGCGTCGGGCTTGACGCGCGAGGTGTCCTTGCGGTCCAGCCGCACCAGGCGCGAATAGGCGTTGCCCAGGAATTCGGCGGTGGAGATCTCGAACGATTCCGCCGGATCCAGCGTGATCACGTCGTCAAAGGCGAAGGCCACGACCAGCGTGTCTTTGGGCGTGTCGGCGTGGGCCTGTGTGGCGAAGCTCAGTCCCGCCAGCGCGGTGTAACTGCCCAGCAGGCCGCGTGCGGTGGTGGTCAGGGCCTGGCGGCGGCTGATGGGGCGGGCGCAATCGGACATGGCTTTTCCTTGGCGAATCACTCGATGTCACGATTGTAGTGGCAGCGCCTCCCACAGCTTTTGCACCCGCGCACGCAGCGCGTCGGGGTCGTCCCGGCTGTTGTCGATGACGGCGTCGGCGACGGCACGGCGCTGCTCGCGCGTGGCCTGTTGCGCGATGATGGCGCGAATGGTCGCCTCATCCAGCCCTGAGCGCGCCTGCACGCGGCGCACCTGCACATCCTGCGGGCAATCGACGACCCAGACGCGGTCCACGCGCTCGCGCCAGGTGCCGCTTTCGACCAGCAGCGGCACGTCAAAGACCACCCCGCGGGCACTGTCCTGCACAGCGGCGTAGGCCGCGTCGGTACGCGCGCGGATCATGGGGTGCAGGATGCTTTCCAGCTGCTGGCGCTTGTGCGGGTCAGCAAAAACCTGCTGGCGCATCCAGGCGCGGTCCAGCGCGCCGTTTTTGATGGCCTGCGCCCCAAAGGCCGCTTCGATGGCGGGCAATGCGGCGCCGCCCGGCGCGGTGAGTTCGCGCGATAGCGCGTCGGTGTCGATCAGGGTGGCGCCGAGTTCGACCAGCAGGACCGCGACGGTGGATTTGCCGCTGCCTATGCCGCCGGTCAGCCCGATTTTCAACGGCGCGGTCATGGTCAGGCCCAGCCCATCACATCCATGACGCGGGGCATGCCCGCCCACAAAACGGCCAAGGCCCCGCCGACCAGAAAGGGGCCAAAGGGCACATAAGGCCCGTGACGCAGCCCACCGCGCAGCTTGAGCGCAATCCCCACCGCCGCGCCCAGCACCGACGCCATCAGCACCACCGGCAGCAGCGCCTGCCAGCCCAGCCAGGCGCCCAGGGCGGCCAGCAGCTTGAAATCGCCGTAGCCCATGCCTTCCTTGCCAGTCAGCAGCTTGAAAATCCAGAAGATGCTCCACAGCGCACCGTAACCGGCGGCAGCGCCGACCAGCGCCGTGGGCAGTGGCACCGTCCAGCCGGCCAGCGCGGCCAGCAGACCCGCCCACAGCAGCGGCAGCGTCAGGCTGTCGGGCAGCAGCGTGGTGTCCCAGTCGATCAGCGCAGCGCAGATCAGCACCGCCACCACCGCGCACCACAATAGCGCCAGTGGCCCTTCGCCGACAGCCAGCGTGGTCGCGGCAAAGGCCAGCGCCATGCCGGCTTCGACCAGCGGATAGCGCAGCGCGATGCGCTCGCCGCAGTGCGCGCAGCGCCCGCGCAGGCGCAGCCAGCCGATCAGCGGCAGGTTCTCGTGCCAGGCCAGGGCGTGGCCGCAGTGTGGGCAGCGCGATCGCGGCCGCGCCAGGCCCGGCACGGCGCGCGCGGCCAGCGCCTGGTCCAGCGCGTCGTGGGCTGGGGCAATGGCGGCGGCCGGATCGTGGCCAAAGAAGTGGCGCCAGGCGTCGGCGTCGGCGAGCTGGTCGCGCGTGGCCTGCCACCAGTGCTGGTCCATGCGCTGCGGCAGACGGTGGACAACCACGTTGACAAAGCTGCCCACGCACAGCCCGATCAGGGCCAGGAACCACGGGTTGAGCAGGCCAGAAAGACCGGCCAGCTGGGCCAGGGCGTCCAATACAGAGGTCACACCACGGCCCCGAGCTTGAAGATGGGCAGATACATGGCCACCACGATACCGCCAATCATGCCGCCCAGGATGACGATGATGATGGGTTCCATCAGCGCGGTCAGGCCTTTGACCATGTCATCGACCTCTTCCTCGTAGAAATCGGCCGATTTGCTCAGCATGGAATCGAGCGATCCGGCCTCTTCGCCAATCGACGCCATCTGCAGCACCATGTTGGGAAAGACGTTGCTGGCCATCATCGATGAGGCCAGCGGCATGCCGGTGGCGACCTCTTCGCGGATGCCTTTGGTGGCCTTGATGAAGACCGCGTTGCCCGAGGCCCCGCCCACCGATTCCAGCGCCTCGACCAGCGGCACACCGGCGGCGAACATGGTGGACAGCGTGCGCGTCCAGCGCGCCACCACCGATTTGTAGACCAGGTCGCCAAACACCGGCAGCTTGAGCAGCGCCCGGTCGGCCGCGTACTGCAGGCTCTCCGATTTTTTCCAGGCGTTGTACAGCAGGAAACCCCCGCCGATCAGCCCGCCGAAAATCGCCCACCACCAGGCGACGAAGAACTCCGACATGGCGATGACGAAGAGCGTCGGCGCAGGCAGATCGGCACCAAACGAGGTGAACACGTCCTTGAAGGCCGGCACCACCTTGATCAGGATGACGGCCAGCACGATGAAGGCCACCAGCAGCACAACCACCGGGTACATCAGCGCCGATTTGATTTTGGATTTGAGCGCCTGCGATTTCTCCTGGTAGATGGCCAGGCGGTCCAGCACGGTGTCCAGGATGCCGGCGGTTTCACCCGCCTCCAGCAGATTGCAATAAAGCGCGTCGAAGTATTTGGGGTGCTTGCGAAAGGCCTGCGACAGGCTGGTGCCGGTCTCGATGTCCATGCGGATGTCGTTGATCAGACTGCCCAGGCGCGGGTTGGCGCTGCCGCGTCCCACGATGTCAAAAGCCTGCAGCAGCGGCACGCCCGAGCGCACCATGGTCGCCATCTGGCGCGTGAACACCGTCAGCTCTTTGGATTTGATGCTGCCCATGCGGCTCATGCGCCGCTTTTTGACCTTGACGACGTTCAGGCCCTGACGGCGCAGGCTGGCGCTGACAACGGCGTCGGTCGCCGCGCGCATCTCGCCCCGGGCGGTCTTGCCGTTGCGGTCTTTGGCTTCCCATTCAAAAATGGGGACGGAAGCGGTTTTTGCGGTCGCCATGGTCAGGCTCCTGGCTGCTGCGGCTGAAAAACGGACGGCGCCAGAACGCGCGTCGGGAAAGGGGCGAAGCTCATCGGGCTCATGCGGTATTGGTGACGCTAAGGACTTCTTCCAGCGAGGTCACGCCCCGCGCGGCCTTGACCAGCCCCGACTGGCGCAGGTCGCGCACGCCGTCGCGGCGCGCCTGCTGGGCGATGTCGCTGGACGAGCCGTGATTCAGGATGATTCGCTCGATCTCGGGGCTGATGGGCATGACCTGGTAGAGCCCCACGCGGCCTTTGTAGCCCTGGTTGCATTCCGGGCAGCCGACAGGGCGGTAGAGCTTGAGCCCCTGTGCCACATGCTGCGGCGTGTAACCGGCGTCCAGCAGCGCGGCGTCGGGCAGGGTGACGGGCTCCTTGCAGCGCTCGCACAGGCGGCGCGCCAGGCGCTGCGCCGTGATCACCAGAATGCTGGACGCGATGTTGAACGGCGCCACGCCCATATTGAGCAGCCGCGACAGTGTGCTGGGCGCGTCGTTGGTGTGCAGCGTGGACAGCACGAGGTGGCCGGTCTGCGCCGCCTTGATGGCGATGTCGGCGGTTTCCAGATCGCGGATCTCGCCCACCATGATGATGTCCGGATCCTGGCGCAGGAAGGAGCGCAGGGCGGTGGCAAACGTCAGCCCGACGCGCTCGTTCACGTTCACCTGGTTGACGCCAGGCAGGTTGATTTCGGCCGGGTCTTCGGCGGTGGCGATGTTCACGCCGGGTTTGTTGAGCAGGTTCAGGCAGGTGTAGAGCGACACCGTCTTGCCGCTGCCCGTGGGCCCGGTAACCAGCACCATGCCGTAGGGGCGGCGGATGGCGTCCAGCAGGCGGGCTTTTTCGGCCGGTTCGTAGCCCAGCGAATCGATGCCCAGCGTGGCCGCGCTGGCGTCCAGCACGCGGATGACGATTTTCTCGCCGAACAGCGTGGGCAGCGTACTGATGCGGAAATCGACCGTTTTGCTGCCAAAACGCAGCTTCATGCGCCCGTCCTGCGGCATCCGCCGCTCGGCGATGTCCATGCGGGCCAGAATCTTGATGCGCGCCGCCAGACGTTCGCGGATGCCCACGGGCGGGTTGCTGACCTCGCGCAGCTCGCCGTCGATGCGAAAGCGCACGCGGTACTGGTGCTCGTAGGGCTCGAAGTGCAGGTCGGACGCGCGCAGGTTGATGGCGTCCACCAGCATTTTCTGCAGGAAGCGCACCACGGGCGCGTCATCGGCATCGACCCGGGCGTCTACTGTGGCGGCACCGGACTGGCTGCTGGTCTCGCCGCCCAGTTCTTCCAGCTGGACTTCGGCGATGCTGCCGCTGTCGGACGATATTTCTTCCTGCTGACGGCGCAGCGCGGTCAGCAGCTTGTCGTGTTCGACCACCACCCATTCGGGCAGCAGCTGGGTGGTGAACTTCAGGCGCTGAACCACCTCGCGGTCGGTCGGGTCCGATCCGGCCACAAAGAGCGTGTTGCCGCGCCGCCCCAGCGCCAGCAGGCGGTAGCGCTCGGCCAGGCGGCTGTCGATCAGATGGCGCGGCAGGCGGTCGGCCGACAGTGCATCCAGATCCAGCAGCGGCAGCGACAGCGTCTGCGACAGCCCATGCGCCGCCGCCGCCGCCGTGATCCAGCCGTGCTGCAGCAGCACCGAGAGCAGATCCGTGCCGCCAGCCTGCGCTTCGGCCTGCGCCTGCAGGGCGCGGGTTTCATCCAGCAGCCCGGCATGGACCAGCACCCGCGCCGCGCCGGTCAGGCTGGCCGGCGCGGTGGCGGAAGAGGGGGCAGAAGACAAGGAATCAGGGGGCAACATGACCGATCCAGACGAAACGAGAGGCAGTATATCGGCGCACCTTCAGGCCGAAAGGGTGAATTAAAGGCGG
>NZ_JAWDIE010000016.1:0-85629 GCF_037688875.1 Amphibiibacter pelophylacis | reverse complement strand
CCCCCCACGCCACGTCCCGCCACGCGCTAGACTGTCGCCATGCATACTTCGCCCCCCGCAGCCGCATTCCGGCGGCCCGATCTTCACTGTCACTCGGTGTTTTCCGACGGCACCCAGACGCCCGAGGCGTTGGCCGACATGGCCCGCAGCAACGGCGTTGATCTGTGGGCGCTGACCGATCACGACACGGTGGATGGCATCGCGCTGGCGCGAGCTGCGGCGCGTGAGGCAGGCATCGCTTTCCTGAGCGGGGTCGAGATTTCCGTCAGCCTGATGAACGAAACCGTGCACATCGTCGGCCTGGGTGTGGACGAAAACCACCCCGGCCTGCTGACGGGACTGGCGCACATCCGCCACGACCGCCTGGCGCGAGCGCAGCGCATGGCCGATGGCCTGGCCGAAGCCGGCATCCCCGGCGCTTTCGACGGCGCGATGCAGTATGTGCGCAACCCGGATCTGGTCTCGCGGGCGCATTTCGCGCGCTGGCTGGTCGCGCAAGGCGTGTGCCGCCACACGCAGGAGGTCTTCGGCCGCTACCTCACGCCCGGCAAGCCCGGCTATGTGCCGCATGTCTGGGCGACGCTGCAGGACGCTCTGGGCTGGATCGCCGATTCAGGCGGCATCGCCGTGCTGGCGCACCCGGGGCGCTACCGCTACGACGCGCTCCAGCGCGAGCAGTTGCACGAGCAGTTCACCGCGCTAGGCGGCCAGGCGGTGGAAGTTGTCACCGGCAGCCACCGCAGCAGCGACGTCGCCTTTTACGCCCGCGTGGCGCAGGAACGCGGACTGCTGGCCTCGCACGGCAGCGATTTCCACGATCCACACGAGAGCAAAATCCACCTCGGCCAGTGTCCCGACATGCCAGAAGGTCTCACCCCCGTCTGGACGCGGCTGCAAGAGCGCATCCAGCGCCCCGCCCTTCACTGACGGCTTCTTCCCCGCCGAACTTCTGACGACCCGAACCGACTGCCCGCCCCATGGCCCAGAGACTGACGCTCCACCCCGACAACCCGCAGCCCCGCCTGCTGCGCCAGGCCGCCAGCCTGCTGCAGGGCGGCGGCGTGCTGGCCGTGCCCACCGATTCCAGCTACGCGCTGGTCTGCCAGATCGACGACAAGGACGCCGCACAGGCGTTGCGCCAGATTCGCGCTGTCGATGACCGCCATCATCTGACGCTGCTGTGCCGCGACCTGTCCGAGCTGGCCAGCTACGCGCGCGTGGACAACGCGCAGTTTCGCCGCCTCAAGCTGGGCACGCCGGGGCCGTTCACCTTCATTCTGGAAGCGACCAAAGAGGTGCCGCGCCGTCTCTCGCACCCCTCGCGGCGCACCATCGGCCTGCGCGTGCCGGATCACGCCGTGACTCAGGCGCTGCTGGCCGAGCACGGCGGCCCGCTGCTGGCCACGACGCTGATTCCGCCGGGCGAGACCGAGCCCCTGAACGACGCCGACGACATCGACAGCCACTTCGGCAAGCGCCTGGCCGTCATCATCGACGCGGGCGCCTGCCCCATGCAGCCGACCACCGTCGTGGACATGAGCGACGACAGCGCGCCCGTCATTGTGCGCATCGGCCAGGGCGATCCGGCGCTGCTGGGGCTGGACGCATGAGCGCTATCGCTCCCCTTTCGTCCCCCGCCATGGCCCCGGACGCCAGCGGCGGCGAACTGGCCGGAAAACACATTCTGGTCGCCCTGTCTGGCGGCATCGCGGGCTACAAGATTGCCCAGCTGGTGCGCGATCTGGGCCGCGCGGGCGCCACCGTGCAGGTCATGATGAGCGATGCGGCGCAGCGCTTCATCACCCCGCTGACGCTGCAGACGCTGTCCGGCCGCGAGGTCATCACCAGCAGCTGGCAGGGCCGCGCGGGGCTGGACGGCAACGCCATGCCGCACATCAACGCCACGCGCGAAGCCGACCTGATGCTGGTCGCTCCGGCCAGTGCCAACACCCTGGCGCAGATCGCGCTGGGCCTGTCCGACAGCCTGATCGGCCTGACCGCGCTGGCCCGCCCGCCCGGCTGCCCGCTGGCCGTCGCGCCCGCCATGAACCGCGAAATGTGGGCCAACCCGGCCACGCAGCGCCACGTGCGTCAGCTCGCCGCCGACGGCATCGCCCTGTGGGGCCCGGCCAGCGGCGATCAGGCCTGCGGCGAAACCGGCGATGGCCGCATGATCGAGCCCGCCGAGCTGCTGGAGCGCTGCATCGCCGCGCTCACGCCCAAAACCCTGGCGGGACGCCGCGTGCTGGTCAGCGCCGGACCCAGCTTCGAGGCGCTGGACCCGGTGCGTGGCCTGACTAACCGCTCCAGCGGGAAAATGGGTTTTGCCATCGCCCGCGCCGCCGCGCAGGCCGGGGCCGAGGTCACGCTGCTGGCCGGGCCGGTCAGCCTGCCCACGCCCGTGGGGGTGCGCCGGGTGGATTTTTCCAGCGCGCAGCAGCTGCTGGACGCCGCGCTGCCGCTGGCCGACCAGAACGACGTGTTCATCGCCACCGCCGCCGTCGCCGACTGGCGCCCGGTCGAAGTGTCAACCCACAAAATCAAGAAAGCGCCCGGCAGCGCCCCACCCGCCGTCGCCATGACCGAAAACCCCGACGTGCTCGCCACCCTGGCCGCGCTGCCGCGCGCGCGCAGCGGCCAGCTCTATTGCGTGGGTTTCGCCGCCGAGAGCCAGAACCTGGTCGAACTGGCCAGCGCCAAACGCCTGCGCAAAGGCATTCCGCTCATCGTCGGCAATTTGGGCCCGGACACCTTCGGCCGCGACGACAACAGCCTCACCCTGATCGACGCCAGCGGCGCACAAACCTGGCCCACCGCCAGCAAAACCGCCCTAGCGCGACGGCTGGTGGACGAAATTGCGCGGCGGCTGCCCCCTTCTTCGACCGCATCATGACAACTGCACGCCCCACCATCGCTTTTCGCCTGCTCGACGAGCGCCTGGCGCCCCACGCGCCCGACACCAGTGCCAGCGCCTACGCCACGCCCGGCAGCGCTGGACTGGATCTGCGCGCCTGCATCGATGCACCGCTGACGCTGCAGCCCGGCCAGTGCGAGCTGGTTTCGACCGGCATGGCCATCCACATCGGCGACCCGGCCTACGCGGCAATGATCCTGCCCCGCTCGGGTCTGGGCCACAAAAACGGCATCGTGCTGGGCAACCTCGTGGGCCTGATCGACTCGGATTACACCGGGACGCTGATGGTCAGCTGCTGGAACCGCAGCAGCCAGCCTTACACGCTACAGCCGCTGGATCGACTGGCGCAGCTCATCATCGTCCCGGTGGTTCAGGCGCAGTTCCAGCGCGTGGAGGCCTTCGGCGACAGCCAGCGCGGCGCGGGCGGATTTGGGTCGAGCGGGGTGAAATAAGTCCGACCCAGCCCTCTCGCGGGCCCCCCCTCCACGGCGGGGAATCTGGGCTCGCTGTGTGCGAAAAGAGAGTGATTAGTGGGTTTGCGCCCGCCACTTCGCCGCGAACAGCGTGCGGAAGTTGCGCGTGGTGGCGCTGGCCAGATCGTGCAGCGCTTCGCCGCGCAGCTCGGCCAGGAAGGCCGCGACGTGCGAGACGAAAGCCGGCTGGTTGGTCTTGCCCCGGTGTGGCACGGGCGCCAGGTAAGGGCTGTCGGTTTCGATGAGCAGCCGATCCTGCGGCAGCCAGCGGGCCACGTCCTGCAGATCGCGGGCATTTTTGAAGGTGACGATGCCCGACAGCGAGATGTAAAACCCCAGCTCCAGCGCCTGACGCGCCACGGTGTCGGTTTCGGTGAAGCAGTGGAAAACGCCCGTCACCGGCCCGGCGCGCTGGGCTTCGCGCAGCATCGCCACCGTGTCTTCGCTGGCGCTGCGGGTGTGGATGATGAGCGGCAAACCGCTGCGCTGCGCTGCTTCGATGTGTACGGCAAAGCGGTCGCGCTGCCACTGCATGTCGGCCACGGTGCGCTCGCCCAGGCGGTAGTAATCCAGCCCCGTCTCGCCGATGCCCAGCACGCGCGGGTGCTGCGCCCAGTGGCACAGATCGTCCACTGTGGGCTCGGTCACGCCCTCGTTGTCGGGATGCACGCCCACCGTCGCCCACAGCGGGGCGTGGTTTTCGGCCAGGCGGATCACGTCGGGCAGGGTTTCCATCAGCGTGGAAATGCACAGTGCTTCATCGACCTGAGCGGCGCGCATCGCGGCCAGCACGGCGGACATGTCGGCAAAATCGGGGAAATTGAGGTGGCAGTGGGAGTCGGTGAACATGGCAATCAGAGCGTGAAGGTCGGCAGGGTCGAGGCCATCAGCGTGCCCAGCTGGGCTTCAATGCGCTGGCGCAGGCCGCTCTGGGCGCTGTCGCGCGAGAAGCGGATGCCCACGCCCCGCGGCCGACCCGCTCCGGCGTGCGCGGGGGTGATCCAGGCGATGGTGCCGGTGACGGGAATGGGTTCGGGGCTGTCGGGCAGCCCGATGTCGATGGCGACGCGGTCGCCCAGGCGCAGCTCGCGCGTCGTTGGGATAAACAGGCCGCCTTCCAGAAAGAGCGGCATATAGGCCTGGTAGAGCGCCTGGACATCGCCATAGACATGCGGCGCCAGGGAAATCACGGGAGACGGGCTTGCAGACATGCGGGCATTTTAGCGGCAAAGCCGCCCGGCGTCAGGGCCATCCAGCCCCGCCTGGCCCCGGTGTTCAGGCCGCCAGACGCCACTGCAGCAGCGCGGGCAGCAGGATGGCGGCGTTCCAGGCGTGGCCTTCGTGGCGCACCAGCGCGGTCAGTCGCTGGCCCCAGCGCGCCAGTGTGGCCAGGGCTTCGCCGGGCCGCCGGGCGTCCAGATCGTTGAGGTCTGTCGACCAGACCGCCAGCGCATCCGCCGGGAAAAACTGCGGCGTTCCGCCCAGATGCGCGCACTGAAGATCGTGCACCAGCTTGATCAGGCTGGCCAGCAGCACCGGCAGCGGCCAGTCGGCCAGCGCGGGCGCTTCGCCCTGCAGTGCGCGGGCCGGCAGGCGCTGCCAGGCGGCGGCGCTGATGCCCTGGGCGTAAAGCTCCAGCGCGCGCAGCGCCGTGCCTGCGGCGGCCAACAGCACGGGCGCGTCGCCGCCGATGTGGCCGCTCAGCCAGGGCAGAACCTGATCCGGCAGCACGGGCGGAAGATCCAGGCGCTGGCAGCGGCTGCGCACGGTGGGCAGCAGGCGGCCGGGGTCGTCCACGCACAGCAGCAGCCGGGTCTCGCCGATAGGCTCCTCCAGCGTCTTGAGCAGGGCGTTGGCGCTGATGTCGTTCATGGCCTGAGCGGGCGACAGCACCATCACCCGGCGCGGGCTGTGCTGCGGCGGGCGCTGCGCCCAGGCAATTGCAGCGCGTACGGCGACCACGCGCAACTCGGCGCTGGGCTTGCGCGGTTTTTTGCCGGCCGCAGCGGGTTTGGCCTCGTCAACGGCTTCGCCCGCGTTGGCCAGCTCCCAGGCCTGCGCCTGCGCTTCGCTGCTGACCCAGCAGACATCCGGATGCTGGCGCGCCGCGAACCAGCGGCAGGGCTGGCACTGGCCGCAGGCCAGCGGGCTGGGCTCGCCCCGCTGGCGGGCCGCGGCCGCGCTGTCGCACAGCCAGGCCTTGGCCCAGGCGGCGGCGGCGGGAAGCTGGCCCGCGCCCGGCGCGCCGCAGACCAGCGCCGCGTGGCCGCGCCAGTTGTCCAGCCAGTCGCGCACCGGGTCGGCCAGCCAGGGCAGGCCAGCGTCCGCCTCGTGCAGCCAGCGGGCCGCGAGCTGGGGCGTGCTCACCGCGCCCGGCCCGGCCACCAGGCCTGCAGCGCCTGCAGCACCTGGGTGCCGACGCCGTCCAGCGGCTGGCCCGCGTCAATGCGCACCACGCGCTGCGGGTTCTCGGCGGCGCGGCGGGCGTAGCCGTCGCGCACGCGGGCGAAAAAGGCTTCGTCCAGCGCCTCCAGGCGGTCGCTGGCCCGGGCGGCGGCGCGGCGGCGCGCAGCGGTAGCGGGGTCGACGTCAAACCACAGGGTCAGATCGGGGCCGGGGCCGCCGTCCAACACCCAGGATTCCAGCGTCTGCAGCGCGGACCAGTCAAAGCCGCGCCCGGCGCCCTGATAGGCGAAGGTGGCGTCGGCGAACCGGTCACTGACCACGCAGCGGCCCTGCGCCAGCGCGGGCGCAATGCGCGTGCGCCAGTGGTCGCGGCGCCCGGCAAAAACCAGCAGCGCTTCGGTCAGGCCGTCCATCTCGCGGTTCAGCAGCAGATCGCGCAGGGTTTCGGCCAGCGGTGTGCCGCCGGGTTCACGCGTCTGCACGACATCCTCGCCCTGATCCTGCAGCCAGCGCGAGATGGCGCCCAGATGGGAAGATTTCCCCGCGCCATCGATCCCTTCCAGGCTGATGAAGCGGCCGCGCGGCGCGGCGCTCATGGTTTCTTCCCCCGGATGTAGCGGTCCACCGCCTGGTTGTGCTCGTCCAGGCTGGCGCTGAACTGGCTCTCGCCGTTGCCACGCGCGACAAAGTAAAGCGCGTCGGTGGCGTCGGGTTTGGCCGCGGCGTCCAGCGACGCCTGGCCGGGCAGCGCGATGGGCGTGGCAGGCAGCCCGGCGCGCGTGTAGGTGTTCCAGGGCGTGTCGGTGTCCAGATCGCGGCGGCGGATGCGGCCCTGGTAGGCCTCGCCCATGCCGTAAATCACGGTGGGGTCGGTCTGCAGCCGCATGCCTTTGCGCAGGCGGTTGATGAACACGCCCGCCACCTTGCCGCGATCCGGGCCGTGGCCGGTTTCCTTCTCGACGATGGAGGCCAGCTTGAGCAGCTCTTCCGGCGATTTCAGCGGCGAATCCGGCGCGCGCTGCGTCCAGGCCTGATCCAGACGCTTCTGCATGGCGCGATAGGCCTGCTTCCAGATCAGCCAGTCGCTGCTGCCCAGGGTGTAGCTGTAGGTGTCGGGGAAGAACTGGCCTTCGGGCGGGACGCCGGGCGCGCCCAGCTTGTCCATCAGCTCGGCGTCGGACCAGGCGGCGGTTTCGTGGGTCAGGTCGTCGGCCTTGGCCAAAGCGCGGCGCATGGCGGCGAAGGTCCAGCCTTCGGTGATGCGCACGCGCAGCAGCACCTGCTCGCCACGCATCATTTTTTCGGCCAGACGGCGGGCACTGTCGCCCCGGCGCAGCTCGTAGCCGCCCGCGCGCAGACGGCCATCACCGCCCCAGCCCTCCTGAAAGCGCAGCGCCAGCGCCAGCAGGCGCGGATCAGCCTGCACGCCGCCCGCCACCCAGAGCTGCGCGGCCTTGCGTGCGCCGGTGCCTTCGGGGATGACGACGCGCACGCGATCCTGCGCCAGCGGCAGCGGGCGGCCCAGCCACAAGTAAGCCGCCAAGGCGCAGGCGCCTGCCAGAAGCACAAACGCCAGCAGCACTTTGGGCCACCAGCGGCGGGTCGGCCGGGAAGAAAATCGTCGTCGGGCCATGCCCGGCTCTCCTGGTTGGGTTGTCCTGAATCCTGCGGCCTGCGAGCCGGGGCTCTATGATAGCGGCGCCCGTCGGGACTTCCTCCCGGCTG
Source organism: Amphibiibacter pelophylacis (assembly GCF_037688875.1). Classification (NCBI taxonomy): domain Bacteria; kingdom Pseudomonadati; phylum Pseudomonadota; class Betaproteobacteria; order Burkholderiales; family Sphaerotilaceae; genus Amphibiibacter; species Amphibiibacter pelophylacis. The sequence continues at coordinate 78,111 of NZ_JAWDIE010000016.1, read as the reverse complement.
TGCTTCCCGGCTGTACTGACCGCCCCTAAGACGACTTCCCGGATTGCCCATGAACCCGACTTTTCTGCCCGCCCTGCCCGCCAGCTGCCCCGTGACCGGCTGGGGCGTCATTGCTGCTGAAGGCGCCGATGCGCGCTCGTTCCTGCACGGCCAGCTCAGCCAGGATGTGTCCAGCCTGGCCGCCAGCGCCTGGCGCCTGGCCGCCTGGTGCAGTCCCCAGGGCCGGATGCTGGCCAGCCTGTGGCTGCTGGCGCCCGCGCCTGACCAGGTGTTGATGCTGTGTCCGCAGGATCTCATCCCCGTGACCGTCCAGAAGCTGTCGATGTATGTGCTGCGCGCCAAGTGCCGCCTGCGCGACGCCAGCGCCGACTGGCAGCTCCACGGCCACGCAGGCACGCCGACGGGTCTTCCTGCTGATCTGGCCGCTGAACTGGCAGGTTATGCGCCCGGCAGCAAAGCCGTCGCGCCAGACGCCACCGGCCGCCTGTGGCTGGAAGCGGGCGGCGCCGCCAGCACGCTGCAGCCCGCCGCGCTGCCGCTGGATCTGGACACCACACCCGCCACCGTACCGCTGCAGCGCTGGCTCAGCCTCACCCCCGCCCGCGCCGCTGCCCCTGCGCACGACCCGGCCGACCCCGCGCTGTGGGCGCTGTCCAGCGTGGCGCTGGGCTGGCCGCAGATCAGCCTGGCGACGCGCGGGCACTTTGTGCCGCAAATGATCAACTGGGAACTGCTGGGCGGCGTCAACTTCCGCAAAGGCTGCTATCCGGGCCAGGAGGTGGTCGCGCGCAGCCAGTACCGGGGCACGACCAAACGCCGCGCGCTGACGTTTGCAGCGGAGGGCACGGCCGCCGATGGCGCTGCCGCAACAGAATGGGCCGGGCGTGAGGTGCTGCTGCGCACGGGCGACACGCTTGCGGCCGTGGGCGAAATCATCCAGGCCGCATCGATGTCAGGACCATCCGGTGCCGTGTTCGGCCTGATGGAGCTGCAGCTCAGCGCGCTGGACGCTCTGGCGGCAGGCGCCACGCTGCATTTGGGAGAACCGGCCAAGGCCGAGGGCGAAACGCCCGCACAAGCTGCTGCACCCGCCACACCCACCCCGACAGGACCAGCGCTGACACTGCTGCAGCCGGCTTACGCGCTGGCGCGGGCGCAGGATTAAAGCGGCGCAGGCGCAGGCTTCAGGTCATGCCCTTCATCGCCTGCGCCATGATGCGCACGCGCACCGCGCGCGGCAGCAGTGCCAGCGCGTAGCCCATCAGGCTGGCCAGGCGACCCGGCCGCACGGTGCCCAGAAGGCCCAGCGCCATCAGGCTGTAGCGGGCGACTTCATCGGGCGTGTCGGCGCGGGTGATGGCCATTTTGGACCGTGCCGCAAAGCCGGTGTTGACCGGGCCTGGCGCCACGGCCAGCACCTCGACGCCGCGCCCGCGCCACTCCTGGCGCAGGCCTTCGGCCAGGGTCTGCACATAGGCCTTGGTGGCGGCGTAGTGCGCCGAGCGGGGCACGCCCTGAAAAGCCACGATGGAACTGAGCAGAATCAGCCCGCCGCGCCCGCGCTGCACCAGGCGCTGACCCAGGTGCCAAGCCAGCGTGGTGGTGGCTTCACAGTTCAGGCGCAGCATGTTGAGCTCGTTGTCCAGATCGGAATCCAGAAAATCGCCGCTGCTGCCAAAACCGGCGGCGCACACGGCCAGACCCACGTCCAGCCCGTCGGAGGCCTCGCGCACGGCGGCCTGGCCTTCGGCGCTGCTCAGGTCGGCCGCCAGCACGCGACACTGCACGCCGTGCGCGGCCTGCAGATCGTCAGCCAGCGCCTGCAGCACGGCTTCGCGGCGCGCCACCAGCAGCAGGTTCAGGCCCCGCGCAGCCAGCGCAGTAGCGAAGCTGCGGCCGATGCCGTCCGAGGCGCCGGTGACCACGGCCCAGGGGCCATAGCGCAGGGAAAATTCACTGGACCTTATGGTAGGGCTTCCGTTCGGGCTTGCAGTCATGTCATCTCCAGGCGGTGTTTTTGAATCGTGCATGAAAAAAGCAGCCCGCAGGCTGCTTCTCTCGTGGGGAGACGAAAATGTCCGCTTATTTGCGCAGGTGGGCAAACTTGTTGCGGAACTTCTCGACGCGACCGCCCAGCGTATCCACCGATTTCTGCTGGCCGGTGTAGAAAGCATGCGATTCGCTGGAAGTTTCCAGCTTGAACAGCGGCATCTCGCGGCCATCGACGGTGATCATCTCACGACCGGGAGCGCAGGAGCGGATGATGAACTGCATGCCATTGGATTGATCCAGGAAGCACACGTCGCGGTAAGTGGGGTGAATGCCTTCTTTCATGGGGTCCTCTTGAGTTTCGGTAGCCACGGGCGCATGACAGTTCAGTCAGCGGGGCCCGCACTTGCCGGGGAAAAAACGCCCAAGAAACCCTTGAGCGCTAGAAAACGCGCATTGTATCAGCCGCCGCGCTTCATCAGGTCGAAAAAGTCGTTGTTGTTCTTGGTGGACTTCATTTTGTCCAGGATGAATTCCATCGCCTCGATTTCGTTCATGGGATACAGCAGCTTGCGCAGGATCCAGGTTTTCTGCATGACGGCGGGGTCGAGCAGCAGCTCTTCGCGGCGCGTGCCCGACCTGTTGAGCAGGATGGACGGGTAGACGCGCTTTTCGGCCATGCGGCGGTCCAGGTGGATCTCGCTGTTGCCCGTGCCCTTGAATTCTTCGTAGATCACCTCGTCCATCTTGGAGCCGGTGTCGGTCAGCGCGGTGCCGATGATGGTCAGCGAGCCGCCCTCTTCCACATTGCGCGCCGCGCCGAAAAAGCGCTTGGGGCGCTGCAGCGCGTTGGCGTCCACGCCGCCCGACAGCACCTTGCCGCTGGAGGGCAGCACGTTGTTGTAGGCGCGTGCCAGGCGCGTGATGCTGTCCAGCAGGATGACGACATCTTTCTTCAGCTCGACCAGGCGCTTGGCGCGCTCGATGACCATTTCGGCGACCTGGACGTGGCGCGCAGCCGGTTCGTCAAAGGTTGACGAAATCACTTCGCCGCGCACCGTACGCACCATCTCCGTCACTTCTTCGGGGCGCTCGTCAACCAGCAGCACGATGAGGTGGATTTCGGGGTGATTGGCGACCAGCGCGTGCGCCAGGTGCTGCATCATCACCGTCTTGCCCGATTTGGGCGGCGCCACCAGCAGGCCGCGCTGGCCTTTGCCGATGGGAGCGATCAGGTCAATGATGCGGCTGGTGATGTTCTCTTCGCCCTTGATGTCGCGCTCGAGCCGGAAACGGTCGTCCGGGAACAGCGGCGTCAGGTTCTCGAACATGATCTTGTGCTTGTTCTCCTCGGGCGTGATGCCGTTCACGCGGTCGACCTTGACCAGCGCGAAATAGCGTTCGCCGTCCTTGGGCACGCGCACCTCGCCCTCGATCATGTCGCCGGTGTGCAGGTTGAAGCGGCGCACCTGGCTGGGGCTGAGGTAGATGTCATCGGTGGACGCCATGAAGCTGGTGTCCAGTGCGCGCAGGAAGCCAAAGCCGTCGGGCAGCACTTCCAGGACGCCGTCGCCAAAGACCTGTTCGCCCGCCTTGGCGCGCTTTTTCATGATCGCGAACATCAGCTCCTGCTTGCGCAGGCGGGCGACGTTTTCGATCTCGAGTTCCTCGCCCATTTTGATCAGGGCGGAAACGTGGAGAGCTTTCAGTTCAGAAAGATGCATGGTGTGAAATCGGGGGAAAAGGGGGAAGACCGCTGGATGCTCTGAGGCTTCAGGCCGTTCAGCACCGGGTGCAGCGGACGAAAGAATCGGGGAGATCGGGGGAGCTGGGATCGGGGCCGTGGCCCGGGACACTGTTGTGACTCTCGGACGGGAGCGGCGAAAGGAAAATGCCGCTTGGGCCATTAAAGCTCAGGATTCTTTTGAATCTGATCCAAAGCGAAGCGATTATAAGGGGATTGCACGCGGCATCGCTCAGTGAGGCCTGAACGCTACATTCAGCCCTGGCTGAAGCAGTACTGTGCACAGATGCACTGCTGTAGGGCTTTGTCGCAAGGCCGCGTTGGGAGCGCTGTGTTAGATTGGCGACTGTTCCGCGAAAGACACGCGGACAGTGCCTTCCCGTGAGCCCACTCGCGACCGGATACGCAATCCGCCCATCGGTGCAGCCGAAGCGCGGAAGGTTGATTCAAACCCATCAAAGCCCTGCAGACCGGGGCGAAAGGTGAGCACAGCATGATGCAAGAATACCGCCTGAACTCCTACCTGTTTGGCGGCAACGCCCCTTACGTCGAAGAGATGTACGAGGCCTACCTCCTGAATCCGGGCAGCGTTCCGGACAACTGGAAAGCCTACTTCGACGCGCTGGCGCATCTGCCTGCCACCGACGGCTCCGAATCCGCCGACATCCCCCACGCCCCCATCATCGAATCGTTTGCCGAGCGCGCCAAATCCGGCGGCTTCCGCCAGAAGGCCTCCAGCGCCGATCTGGACATCGCCCGCAAACAGCTGCACGTGCAGTCCATCATCGCCGCCTACCGCAACATTGGCGTGCGCTGGGCCGAACTCTCCCCCATCAAGCTGACCCAGCGCCCCGATCTGCCCGATCTGGAGCCCGCGTCCTACGGCCTGTCCGCCGCCGACATGGACATGACCTTCAGCGCGACCAACACCTATTTCACGTCGGCCGAGCACATGACGCTGCGCGAGATCGTGCAGGCGCTGCGCCAGACCTACTGCGGCACCATCGGCGCCGAGTTCATGCACACCACCAACCCCGACGAAAAACGCTGGTGGCAGCAGAAACTCGAATCCGTGCGCGCCCGACCGACCTTCACCGCCGAGCAGAAAAAAGGCTTCCTGCAGAGCCTGACCAATGCCGAAGGCCTGGAGCGTTATCTGCACACCAAATACGTCGGGCAGAAGCGTTTCTCGCTGGAAGGCGGCGAATCTTTCATCGTCTCGATGGACACCCTGATCGAATCGGCTGGCCAGGCCGGTGTGCAGGAAGTGGTGATCGGCATGGCCCACCGCGGCCGCCTGAACGTGCTGGTCAACACCCTGGGCAAGATGCCCAAGACGCTGTTCGCCGAGTTCGACCACACCGCGCCGGAAGATCTGCCCGCCGGTGACGTCAAATACCACCAGGGCTTCTCCAGCGATGTGTCCACGTCGGGTGGCCCGGTTCACCTGTCGCTGGCCTTCAACCCCTCGCACCTGGAAATCGTCAACCCGGTCGTCGAAGGCTCGGTGCGGGCCCGCATGGACCGCCGGGGCGACGCCAAGGGCGCGCAGGTGCTGCCCGTGCTGGTTCACGGCGACGCCGCCTTCGCCGGCCAGGGCGTGGTCATGGAAACGCTGGCGATGGCGCAGACGCGCGGCTACTACACCGGTGGCACCGTCCACCTGGTCATCAACAACCAGATCGGTTTCACCACGTCTGATCCGCGCGACACGCGCTCGACGCAGTTCTGCTCGGACGTGGTCAAAATCATCGAAGCGCCCGTGCTGCACGTCAATGGCGACGACGCTGAAGCCGTCGGCTGGTGCACGCAGCTGGCGCTGGAATACCGCCAGACTTTCCACAAGGATGTGGTTGTGGACATCGTCTGCTACCGCAAACTGGGCCACAACGAGCAGGACACCCCCGCGCTGACCCAGCCCCTGATGTACCGCCTGATCAGCCAGCACCCCGGTTCGCGCCAGGTCTACGCCGACAAGCTGCTGGCTCAGGGCCTGCTGGCCGAAGGCGAGGCCGAAGAAATGGTCAAGGCTTACCGCGCCGCCATGGACGAAGGCCGCCACACCAAGGCCCCGGTGCTGACCAACTTCCAGAGCAAATACGCCGTCGACTGGTCGCCCTACCTGGGCAAAAAGTGGACCGACGAGTGCGACACCGCCCTGCCCCTGCCCGAGTGGAAACGCCTGGCCGAGCGCCTGGTTGAAGTGCCTGAAGGCTTTAACGTGCACCCGCTGCTCAAGCGCGTGCTGGACGACCGCGCCAACATGGGTCGCGGCGAAGCCAATGTGGACTGGGGCATGGGCGAGCACATGGCTTTTGCCTCGCTGCTGGCCACGGGCTACAACATCCGCCTGTCGGGCGAGGACTGCGGGCGCGGCACCTTCGTGCACCGCCACGCCGTGTGGCACGACCAGCAGCGCACGACCTGGAACGTCGGCACGCACATTCCGCTGGAAAACGTCACGCCCGATCAGGGCCACTTCACCGTCATCGATTCGCTGCTGTCGGAAGAGGCCGTGCTGGGCTACGAGTACGGCTACGCCAGCGCCGACCCGCGCACCATGACGATCTGGGAAGCGCAGTTCGGCGATTTCGTCAACGGCGCCCAGGTGGTCATCGACCAGTTCATCGCTTCGGGCGAAGTCAAGTGGGGCCGCTCCAACGGCCTGGTGATGATGCTGCCGCACGGCTACGAGGGCCAGGGGCCTGAGCACAGCTCGGCGCGCATCGAGCGCTTCATGCAGCTGGCCGCTGACAACAACATGCAGATCTGCCAGCCGACCAGCGCCAGCCAGATCTTCCATCTGCTGCGCCGCCAGATGATGCGCATGTTCCGCAAGCCGCTGGTGATCTTTACCCCGAAATCGCTGCTGCGCAACAAGGACGCGACCTCGCCCATCGCCGAGTTCACCGACGGCGAATTCCAGACCATCATCGGCGACCGCAAGGCCGATCTGGTCGCCGACAAGGTCAAGCGCGTGCTGCTGTGCTCGGGCAAGGTCTACTACGATCTGGTCAAGAAGCGCGAAGAACTGCAGTCCGGCGATGTGGCCATCGTGCGCGTCGAGCAGCTCTATCCCTTCCCGCACAAGGCCTTCGCCGCCGAGCTGGCGCGCTACAAGAACGCCACCGAGCTGGTCTGGTGCCAGGACGAGCCGCAGAACCAGGGCGCCTGGTTCTTCGTGCAGCACTACATCTACGAGAACATGAAGGCGCGCCAGAAGCTGGCCTACGCCGGTCGCCCCGCTTCGGCCTCACCCGCCGTGGGCTACAGCCACCTGCACGTCGAACAGCTCAAGGCGCTGCTCGAACAGGCGTTCGGCAAGTTCAAAAGCTACACCCTGAGCAAGTAAGCCTTCCCCCTTCCCGGTTTTTCAAGATCTGCCCTGAAAGAGACTAGACCATCATGGCCCTCGTAGACATCAAAGTTCCCGAACTCTCCGAATCCGTTGCCGAAGCCACGCTGCTGACGTGGAAAAAGCGCCCCGGCGAAGCCGTCAAGGCCGACGAAATCGTCATCGAAATCGAAACCGACAAGGTCGTGCTGGAAGTGCCCGCGCCGTCGGCCGGTGTGCTCTCGACCATCCTGGCCGATGACGGCGCCAGCGTGACGACCGCCCAGGTCATCGCCCAGATCGACACCGAAGCCACGGCGGGCGCCTCAGCGGCAGCCGCTCCGGTGGTGGACGGCCAGGTGAAAAGCGCCCCGGCCACCAGCACCAGCGCGGCGGCAGCCGGTGGCCAGGCCATGCCGGCCGCCGCCAAGATTCTGGCCGACGCTGGTCTGCCTGCCGGGCAGGTCAGCGGCACGGGCAAGGACGGCCGCATCACCAAGGGCGACGCGCTGGCCGCTGTCGCGGCGGCCGCTGCAGCGCCCGCTCCGGCTCCGGCCGCGCCCGTGGCCCTGAGCAGCGGCGTCAAGGTCACCCCGCCCAGCGTGGTCACCAACGCCCTGCCCGCCGTCACCGTGAGCACCAGCGCCGCCGACCTGGCCAACCGCCCCGAGCAGCGCGTGCCGATGTCGCGCCTGCGCGCCCGCATCGCCGAGCGTCTGGTGCAGTCGCAGTCGACCAACGCCATCCTGACCACCTTCAACGAGGTCAACATGGCCCCGCTGATGGACATGCGCAAGCGCTTCCAGGAGAAGTTCGAGAAAGAGCACGGCGTCAAGCTGGGCTTCATGAGCTTCTTCGTCAAGGCCGCCGTGCACGCGCTCAAAAAATTCCCCGTGCTGAACGCTTCGGTGGATGGCAACGACATCGTTTACCACGGCTATTTCGACATCGGCATCGCCGTGGGTTCGCCGCGCGGCCTGGTCGTGCCCATCATCCGCAACGCCGACCAGCTCAGCTTTGCCGACATCGAGAAGAAAATCGCCGAATTCGGCCAGAAAGCCAAAGACGGCAAGCTGGGCATTGAAGAGCTGACCGGCGGCACGTTCTCGATCAGCAACGGCGGCACTTTCGGTTCGATGCTGTCCACCCCCATCATCAACCCGCCCCAATCGGCCATTCTGGGCGTGCACGCCACCAAGGACCGCGCCGTGGTCGAAAACGGCCAGGTCGTCGTGCGCCCGATCAACTATCTGGCCATGTCCTACGACCACCGCATCATCGACGGCCGCGAAGCCGTCCTGGGCCTGGTCGCCATGAAAGAAGCGCTGGAAGACCCGGCACGGCTGCTGTTTGAGCTGTGATCTGACATCAATGTGAGTCCATCGCCCTGCCCGGGTCATCTTTGGCCCAGCGGGCGATGCGACTGACCAGATTCAATGTGCACCAGCCCAGTTCCTGACCCCATGTCCGACGATTACTCCGCGCTCTTTGCCCGGCAGACGCCGGTGCGGGGCAAGTATTACGAGCGGGCCCTGCGGCAGTGCAACCTGGTCGCCATCGACCCGGACCTGCTGGAGGTTTTTGCCAGCGCGGCGGAGCTCAATGCTGCGCTGCGCGGCCTTGTCGAGGCTGCGCGCCACGTCCGGGCCAAAGGCTGACGGCCCCCAATTCACTTACCGAGATCAATCATGAGCTATCAAACTTTCGACGTCGTCGTGCTGGGCGCAGGCCCCGGCGGCTATGTGGCGGCCATCCGTGCGGCGCAGCTGGGCAAAAAAGTGGCCTGCGTGGACGCCTGGAGCAATGCCGAAGGCGGCCCCGCGCCGGGCGGCACCTGCACCAATGTGGGCTGCATCCCCAGCAAGGCGCTGCTGCAGTCCAGCGAGCACTTTGAACACGCCCGCCTGCATTTCGCCGACCACGGCATCAGCACCGGCACCGTCAAAATGGATGTCAGCAAAATGCTGGCCCGTAAGGATGAGGTCGTCAAGCAGAACAACGACGGCATCCTCTATCTGTTCAAGAAGAACAAGATCACCTTCTTCCACGGCATGGGCGAATTCACCGGCAAGCTGGACGCCGGGTACGAGCTGGCTGTGGTCAGCGGCGCCGAGCGCCAGGGCCTGATCGCCAAAGAGGTCATCGTGGCCACGGGCTCGAGCGCCCGCCCCCTGCCCGGCGCCGATTTCGACGAGCAGCTGATCCTGTCCAACGACGGCGCACTGCGCGTGGGCGCCGTGCCCAAGCGCCTGGGCATCATCGGTGCGGGCGTCATCGGCCTGGAACTGGGCTCGGTCTGGCGCCGCCTGGGCGCTGAAGTCACCATTCTGGAAGGCGCTCCGACCTTCCTGGCCGCCGTGGACGCCGGGGTCGCCAAAGAGGCCCAGAAGCAGTTCACCAGGCAGGGCCTGACGATTGAAACCGGCGTGACCATCCACGGCGTGAAAACCGCCAAAAAATCGGTCAGCGTCAGCTACACCAGCGCCAAGGGCGACCCGGTGACGCTGGATTGCGACCGCCTGATTGTCTCCATCGGCCGCGTGCCCAACACCCAGGGCCTGAACGCCAAAGCCGTCGGCCTGCAGCTGGACGAGCGCGGCGCCATCGTCGTTGACGACGACTGCCGCACCAATCTGCCCGGCGTCTGGGCCGTGGGCGACGTGGTGCGTGGCCCCATGCTGGCGCACAAGGCGGAGGAAGAAGGTGTGGCCGTGGCCGAGCGCATCGCGGGCCAGCACGGCCATGTCGATTTCACGACCATCCCCTGGGTGATTTACACCAGCCCGGAAATCGCCTGGGTAGGCCGCACCGAGCAGCAGCTGAAAATGGACAACGTGGCCTACAAGGCGGGCCAGTTCCCCTTCCTGGCCAACGGCCGCGCGCGGGCGCTGGGCGACACCACAGGCTTCGTCAAGATTCTGGCCGATGCCAATACCGACGAAATCCTCGGCGTGCACATCATCGGTCCGCAGGCCTCGGAGCTGATCTCCGAAGCCGTCGTCGCCATGAACTTCAAGGCCTCCGCCGAAGACATCGCCCGCATCTGCCACGCCCACCCTTCCCTGTCGGAATCGACCAAGGAAGCCGCTCTGGCGGTAGACAAACGGACGCTGAATTTCTGATCAACGCCTGATCGCGGTTCCAACCCCAGGGCCGGAAACAATAAAGCCCCCGCAGTTCTGCTGCGGGGGCTTTTTCATGGTGCGTCAGGCGCAATCAGGCCAGATGAGCCTCACCGGCTAGACGGAAAACTGAACACTGCCCCCTCGCGCACGCCCGCTGAGGGCCAGCGCTGGGTGATGGTTTTGCGCTTGGTGTAAAAGCGCACGGCGTCCGGGCCGTAGGCATGCAGGTCGCCGAAGAGGCTGCGTTTCCAGCCGCCGAAGGAGTGGTAAGCCACGGGCACGGGCAGCGGCACGTTGACGCCGACCATGCCGATCTGGATGTGGTCGGTGAAGTAGCGCGCCGCCTCGCCGTCGCGGGTGAAAATGCAGGTGCCGTTGCCGTATTCGTGGGCGTCGATCAGGGCCATGGCTTCCTGCAGCGAAGCCACGCGGACCACGCCCAGGACCGGGCCGAAGATTTCTTCGCGGTAGATCACCATGCCGGGCTTGACGCGGTCGAACAGGCAGGGCCCCAGGAAATAGCCCTGCTCGTGGCCAGGAACGACCAGGCCGCGGCCATCGACGATCAGGTCGGCGCCTTCGGCCACGCCCTGGTCCACGTAGGCGCGCACCTTGTCGCGGTGCGCCTGCGTGACCAGCGGGCCCATGTCGCAGGCGGCCTGCGTGCCAGGGCCGACTTTCATGGCGGCAATCTGCTCCTTCAGGCCAGCGATGACGCGGTCGGCGGTCTGGTCGCCCACCGCGACGATCAGCGGAATGGCCATGCAGCGCTCGCCGCACGAGCCGTAGGCCGCGCCCATCAGCGCGCTGACCGCGTTGGCGATGTCGGCGTCGGGCATGACGACGGCGTGGTTCTTGGCGCCGCCCAGCGCCTGGACGCGCTGGCCGTTTTTGCAGCCCTGGGCGTAGATGTATTCGGCGATGGGCGTGGAGCCCACAAAACTGACGGCCTTGACGCGCGGATCGGTCAGCAGCGCGTCCACCGCCTCGCGGTCGCCCTGGACGACGTTGAGCACGCCCGGCGGCAGCCCGGCCTCTTCGGCCAGCTGGGCGATGCGCAGGGCGCTGGAGGGATCGCGCTCGGACGGTTTCAGCACAAAGGTGTTGCCGCAGGCCACGGCCATGGGCCACATCCACAGCGGCACCATGGCCGGAAAGTTGAAAGGCGTGATCCCGGCAGCGACGCCCAGCGGCTGCATCTCGCTCCAGGAATCGATGCCCGGGCCGACGTTGCGGCTGTGCTCGCCCTTGAGCAGCTCGGGCACGTAGCTGGCGTACTCGACGTTTTCGATGCCGCGCTGCAGCTCGCCCGCCGCGTCGGCCAGCACCTTGCCGTGCTCGCGCGTGATCAGGGTGCAGATTTCGTCGGAATGCTGCTCCAGCAGCACCTTGAGCTGGCTCATCACCCGCGCGCGCTTGAGCGGCGGCGTGTTGCGCCAGGCCGGAAACGCCGCCTGCGCGGCTGAAATGGCCGTCTGCACCGTCGCGGTGTCGGCCAGCGCCACTTCGGCCACGGCCTGGCCGGTGGCAGGGTTGTAGACCGGCTGGCTGCGGCTGCCGCCCGGCAGGGCCGAGCCGTTGATCCAGTGGGTGATGCGGGTGTCGGTCATGGACTGTCTCTCGAAGAAAGGGATGAATCAGGCCTGCTCTTTGAGCGCCTGCGCCAGCGTGCCGACCAGGTGGTCAATCTCGCCGGTTTCGATGACAAAGGGCGGCGCCAGCTGGAGGGTGTCGCCGCCGTAGCGCACGTAAACACCGCGCTGCCAGCAGCGCATGGCGACCTCGTAGGGGCGGCGGGCGGGCTCGCCGGGCAGTGCAGTCAGGGTGATGCCCGCGGCCAGACCGATGTTGCGGATGTCAGTGACGTGCGGCAGGCCGCGCAGGCCGTGGACGGCGTTCTCGAAGTGCGCGGCGCGGGCGCGAACCAGTGCCGGAGCGTCCAGGCGCGTCCACAGATCCAGCGCCGCGTTGCCGGCTGCGCAGGCCACCGGGTGCGCCGAGTAGGTGTAGCCGTGCGGGAACTCCAGCATGTAGTCCGGACCGCCCGCCGCCATGAAGGTGTCGTAGATGCCCGTCGTGGCCGCGACCGCGCCCAGCGGCTGCGCGCCGTTGGTGATCTGCTTGGCCATGGTCATGATGTCGGGAGTGACGCCGAAAAACTCCGCGCCCGTGGCCGCGCCCAGGCGGCCAAAGCCGCAGATGACCTCGTCAAAAATCAGCAGGATGTCGTGCGCGGTGCAGATCTCGCGCAGGCGCTGCAGATAGCCCTGGGGCGGAATCACCACCCCGCCCGAGCCGGACATGGGCTCGACGATGACGGCGGCGATGTTGCTGGCGTCGTGCAGCGCGATCAGGCGCAGCAGCTCGTCGGCCATTTCGGCGCCCTGCGTGGGCACGCCCCGGCTGAAGGCGTTGGCGGCCAGCTGGGTGTGCGCCAGATGATCGGCCTCGATGCCCTGCCCGAAATGCTTGCGGTTGGCGCCAATGCCGCCCACCGAAATGCCGCCAAAGTTGACGCCGTGATAGCCCTTCTCGCGGCCGATCAGGCGGGTTTTCTGACCCTGACCGCGCGCGCGCCAGTAGGCGCGGGCCATTTTGAGCGCGGTGTCGGCGGCCTCGGAGCCCGATCCCACAAAAAACACGCGATCCAGGCCGTGCGGCAGCAGCTCGGTGATGCGGTTGGCCAGCTCAAAAGAGCCCGGGTGGCCAAACTGGAAGGCCGGGCAGTAATCCAGGCGCGCCACCTGCTCCTGCACAGCGGCGGTGATTTCGGCGCGGCCGTGGCCCAGGCCGCAGGTCCACAGGCCAGAGAGCCCATCCAGAATCTGGCGCCCGTCAGCGTCCGTGTACCAGCAGCCTTTGGCCGCGGTGATCAGGCGCGGATGGGCCTTGAAATCGCGGTTGCCGGTGTAGGGCATCCAGTGCGCGGCCAGCCAGTCGGCGTCGGTGCGCGGCTGCGCGCTGTTGACGGGCATGACGGCGCTGCGGGGAAGGGTCGGATTCATAGAAGGCTCCGGTGGGGGAATATCCGCATTGTGGCGCGGCCGTTTGCTCTTATAAATGATGATCCACCCATATTTGGTTGAAACTATATGCAAGCATCATCCCCCCCGGTGACGGGCCAGCTGGCCGATGTCGATCTGCGCCTGCTGCGCGTGTTCAAGGCCGTGGCCGAGTGCGGCGGCATGGCCAGCGCCGAACTGGAGCTGAACATCGCCATGTCCACCATCAGCCGCCACATCAAGGATCTGGAGGAGCGTCTGGGCCTGGTGCTGTGCCGCAGGGGGCGCGGCGGCTTCGCGCTGACGCCTGAGGGCGTGCAGGTCTACGACGCCGCCCTGCAGCTGCTGGCCGCCACCGAGGCCTTTCGCGGCCACCTGCACGATGTCCACCGCCGCCTGGGCGGCGATCTGCACGTGGCGCTGTTCGAGAAGACCGCGTCCAACCCCGAGGCGCGCATCGCGCAGGCCGTCGCGCGCTTTCACCGCGCCGCACCGCAGGCCACGCTGCACCTGCACGTCGGCGCCATCGGCATGATCGAGCGCGGCGTCATCGACGGCCGCTACCACCTGGGCATCATCCCCGGCCACCGCGAATCCGGCACCCTGGCCTACAGCGACCTGTTCGGCGAAACCATGCAGCTCTACGCGGGCGCGGGGCACGCCTGGTTTGACGCCAGCGCCAGCCGCCCGGAGCCCGGCTGGGACGATCTGCGTCAGCAGGCCATCGCGGGGCTGGGCTACCACTCTCCCAATATGGGCCTGATGCACAGCCAGCGCCTGGAGCGCCGCGCCACCGCCAGCGACCAGGAGGCCGTGGCCACGCTGATCCTGTCCGGGGCGTTTGTCGGCTTCCTGCCCGATCACTATGCGCAGCCCTTCGTCGCCGACGGCCGCCTGCGCGCCATCGCGCCGGGCACATTGCAGTACACCTGCCGCTACTTCGCCATCGTGCGCCGTTCGCCCGCGCCGCTGCGCCTCACGCAGGCCTTCCTGGACGCGCTGGCCTCAGAGCAAGGCCTCAGCGCGGCTGCAGCAGCTCCAGCACCATCTGCGTGATCAGCGCGGCGGCGGCGTCAAAATCGGCCGCTTCCAGCGCCGGTTTGCCCAGCAGCAGCGCGTACTGCGGCGCCGCGTCGGCGTAGGCCTGCGTGGCCGACCACAGCACGAACATCAGGTGGGTGAAATCGACGGCGGCGATGCGGCCTTGCGCGGCCCACTTCTGCAGCGTGGCCAGATCGTGCTGCAGCACCGGCCCGACGCGCTCGACGATGACCTCGCGGTAGCGCGACGCCCCGGACAGCAGCTCGCGGGCGTAAACGCGCGATCCATAGGGGTGCTCCATCGAATGCCGCATCTTGGCCTCGATGTAGGTGCGCAGGCCCTGCTGCGGGTCGTCCGCCGCCGACAGCGCCACCATGTTGTCCAGCCACTGGCTGACGATGTCGTCCAGCACGCGCAGATACAGCGCCTCCTTGCTGGGGAAGTAGTAAAACAGCCGGTGGCGGCTCATGCCCGCGCCTTCAGCGATGCGGTCTAGGCTGGCCCCTTCAAAGCCCTGCAGCGCAAAATGCTGCGTGGCGCTGTCCACGATCAGGGCTTCGCGGTCGTCGCGGGTGGGGCGTGGGGGGGTGGTTGGCGTCATGGGTCAGAGGGGATATCAAAACCCGGAGTCTTTTTCCTCTGGATTTTCTTCTGCGCTTTTTTGACGGTATCCAGAAATACCGCCTCTACCTCGGACGGTTGCTCGGCGTGACAGGCGCGGAACTTGGCGTATTCGGCTTCGGCGTGAGCCAGTGCGTTCTGGTGACTGACATAGCCTGCACCTTGCAGGGTTTTTCCGCCCATAGCGGTGATCAGCTGCGTCAGATGTGCCAGCCAGTCCTTCATATAGGTGGGCTCGTGATTCATGGCACGGAACTCGGCGGCGTCGAAATAGGCCGACACCAGCGTATTCAGGCGCTTGAGTTCGTCGGCATTCAGATAGTTTTTGGCATTGCCCACTTCAGCCTTGGTGGGCTGTGCGCCCATAAAGGACAGCAAACCCATGAAGGGCTTGCCTGCATCGGCGCGCTGCGCAATGACCTCGGCCGCCGTTTGACCGTGGGCGGCGTAGTGCAGTTTGTTTTGCACGGTCTTGAAGAACAGCTGGCTGGCTTCGGCCCCGGGGTCGTAATCGACACTGGTGGCATAGAGGTCCAGCACCTGACGGTAGAGCACCTTTTCGCTGGATCGGATGTCGCGAATGCGGTCCAGCAGCTCTTTCCAGTAGATGCCCCCACCCAGGTTCTTCAGGCGCATATCGTCCATGGCGAAGCCCTTGACGAGGTACTCGCGCAGGCGCTCGGTGGCCCAGATTCGGAACTGGGTTGCGATGACGGACTTGACGCGATAGCCCAGCGAGATAATGAGGTCGAGGTTGTAAAAGGGCAGTCCCCGGGTGACCTGGCGGGTACCCTCTGTGCGAACCTGTCGGAATTCCCGACAGGTTGACTCCTGGCTCAATTCGCCTTCTGCGTAGATGTTGGCGATGTGCTCGACGACGTTGCTGCGCGATGTCTGAAACAGTTCCGCCAACTGCTGCTGGCTCAGCCAGACGGTATCGCCATCAAGCCGTACATCAATGACCGGGGCGTCGCCACGCTGGTACAGGATGATTTCACCGCCGGGCTGCTGACTCATGCCTGTTCTCTTTTGGTTACCGCCGAAGGTATCACTGTACCGGGTCCGACCTCACATCCCAGCCCCTTGCGCCCCGGAAATCCCGCGGGTTTATCCCAATGGCCGAATTTTACTCAGAAGTAAAAACTGCGCTCCATGCCCGGCCTGACCGGGTCGTCATCAGGGAGAGGCGCATGGAAGTCCACGATGTCAACACCCCCGGCCTGTGCGCCGCGCGGTTGTCGCCCGCCGAGCTGGCGGCCCATTTTGACGAGGCGCATCCGCCGCTGACGCCCAGCCAGGCGCAGATCGAGGCCGAGCGCTGCTACTACTGCCACGACGCGCCCTGCACCACCGCGTGCCCGACGGGCATCGACATCCCCTCCTTCATCGCGCGCATCGGCCAGGGCAACCTGCGCGGCGCGGCGCAGGCCATCCTGGAGGCCAATCCGCTGGGCGGCATGTGCGCCCGCGTCTGCCCCACCGAGGTGCTGTGCGAGCAGGCCTGCGTGCGCAACACGCAGCAGACCCAGCCGGTCGAGATCGGCCTTCTGCAGCGCCACGCCACTGACGCGCTGATGACGCAACCCCAGCCGCCGCTCTTCACCCGCGCCCCAGCCACCGGGCGCCGCGTGGCGGTGGTCGGTGCGGGTCCGGCCGGGCTGGCCTGTGCGCACGGCCTGGCGCGGCGCGGCCACGACGTCACCCTGCTGGACGCCCGTCCCAAGCCCGGCGGCCTAAACGAATACGGCCTGGCCACCTACAAGACGCCCGGGGATTTCGCCCAGCGCGAAATCGACTGGCTGATGTCCATCGGCGGCATCACCTGGCGCGCCGGGCAGACGCTGGGGCAAGACATGTCGCTGGCGGACCTGCTGCGCGATCACGACGCCGTGTTTCTGGGGCTGGGTCTGGCGGGCGTGAATGCGCTGGCGCTCGCAGGCACCGACAGCCTGCCTGGCCTGCCAGGTTTTCGCGATGCGGTCGATTTCATCGCTGACCTGCGCCAGGCGCCGGACAAGACGAAGCTGGCCGTCGGGCGCCAGGTGGTGGTGATCGGCGGCGGCATGACGGCGGTGGACGCGGCAGTGCAGGCGAAACTGCTGGGCGCGCGCGAGGTGACGCTGGTCTACCGGCGCGGCCCGCAGCACCTGTCCGCCTCGGCCCACGAGCAGGACTGGGCGCGTCAGAACGGCGTCACCCTGCGCTGCTGGCTGGCGCCGCAGCGGCTGGTGGTCGACAACAGCGGAAGCGGTCCGGACGGCCCGCACCTGACGGGGCTGGATTGCGTGCGCACCGAGCTGGTGGACGGCCAGCTGCGCCACAGCGACGAGACCATACACCTCCCCGCCGACATGGTGCTGCGCGCCATCGGCCAGCAGGCCGATTTCCCGGCGCTTCAGGTCTCGGGCGACGCCGGACGCATCGCCCTGAAAGACGGACGCATCGTCACCGATGACAGTGGCCGCACGGGCCTGGCCCGCGTCTGGGCGGGCGGCGACTGCCGCCATGGCGGGCGCGATCTGACGGTGGAAGCCGTCGAGCACGGCAAACGCGCCGCCCTCGACATCGACGCCCATCTGCGCGGCACAAGCCTCACAAATGCCGCAATGGCCGCACAGGCCAGCGCCTGAAAGGAGACACCCCATGGCTGATCTCAGCACCGAATTTCTGGGCATCCGCAGCCCCAATCCCTTCTGGCTGGCGTCCGCGCCGCCGACCGACAAGGCTTACAACGTCATCCGCGCTTTCGAGGCCGGCTGGGGCGGCGTGGTCTGGAAAACGCTGGGCGAGGATCCGCCCGTGGTCAACGTCAACGGGCCGCGCTATTCCACGCTGCTCTCGCCCGACCGCAAGGTGCTGGGCTTCAACAACATCGAGCTGATCTCCGACCGGCCGCTGAAGGTGAATCTGGACGAAATCCGCCAGGTCAAACGCGCCTTTCCAGACCGCGCCATGATCGTCTCGCTGATGGTGCCGTGCACCGAATCGTCGTGGCGCAACATCCTGCCGCAGGTCGAGGACACCGGCGCCGACGGCATCGAACTGAACTTCGGCTGCCCGCACGGCATGAGCGAGCGCGGCATGGGCGCGGCGGTGGGCCAGGTGCCCGAGTACATCCAGAGGGTCACGCAGTGGTGCAAGCAGTACAGCCGCCTGCCGGTCATCGTCAAGCTCACGCCCAACATCACCGACGTGCGCTTCCCGGCGCGGGCGGCCAAGGCGGGCGGCGCGGACGCGGTGTCGCTGATCAACACCATCAACTCCATCATGGGCGTGGACCTGGAGCGCATGACCATGCACCCCAGCACCGGGGGCCTGGGCTCGCACGGCGGCTACTGCGGTCCGGCGGTCAAGCCCATCGCGCTGAATATGGTGGCCGAAATCGCCCGCGATCCAGCCACGGCCGGGCTGCCCATTTCCGGCATTGGCGGCGTCAGCACCTGGCGCGATGCGGCCGAGTTCATCGCTCTGGGCTGCGGCACGGTGCAGGTCTGCACGGCCGCGATGGTCCACGGTTTTCGCATCGTGCAGGACATGTGCAGCGGCCTGTCGGGCTTTCTGGACGCCCAGGGCTACGCCAGCGTGCAGGAGCTGGTCGGCCGCGCCGTACCCAGCGTGACCGACTGGCGCCACCTGAACCTGAACCACGTCGACAAGGCCGTCATCAACCAGGATCTGTGCATCTCGTGCGGGCGCTGCCATGTGGTCTGCGAGGACACCTCGCACCAGGCCATCAGCGCCACGAAAAACGGCCAGCGCCACTTCGAGGTCAAGGACGACGAGTGCGTGGGCTGCAACCTGTGCGTCTCGGTCTGCCCGGTGCCGGACTGCATCACCCTGCGCAGCCTGCAGCCCGGCGAGGTGGACGCCCGCACCGGCCGCCCCGTCAGCGCCGAAGTGCTGACCTGGAAGGAGCATCCGAACAATCCGATGCGCCAGCCTGCTGGTTCGCCCGCTGGATCGCCCGCCTGAATCCGGGCATGATGTTTCAGAGAATGACCCTGACAAATTAGCCCCCAACCCACCCCCGAACCCTGCGGAGTTTTCATGAGCGACAGCCTGAGCAACGAAGATCTCCACCCCACGCGCCCCGACCAGCGCACCTGGCGCTGGAAGGATTTCACCGCGCTATGGATCGGCATGGTGGTGTGCGTGCCCACCTACACCATGGCCAGCTCCATGCTGGACCAGGGCTTCAGCTGGGGACACGCGGTGTTTCTGGTGCTGCTGGCCAACTGCATCGTGCTGGTGCCCATGCTGCTGATCGGGCGCGTGGGCGTGCAGTACGGCATCCCTTTCCCGGTGCTGGCGCGCGCCTCGTTTGGCGTCGTCGGGGCCAGCCTGCCGGCGGTGATGCGCGGCCTGGTGGCCTGCGGCTGGTTCTCGATCAACTGCTACTTCGGCGCGCTGGCGCTGCACAGCTTCCTGGTGCTGGTCGGCCTGCCGCTGGCGGGGCCTGCACCGGGCGAATCCATCAGCACCTCGCAGTTCGTGTGCTTCCTGGCCTTCTGGGCGCTGCACCTGGTGTTCATCTGGCGCGGTCTGGAATCGGTGCGGGTGCTGGAAGTGGTGGCCGCGCCGCTCATGATCGCCGCCTCGGTACTGCTGGTGGTTTACCTGCTCTTCAAAGGCGGCTTCGCGATTTTTGATCTGCCGACCAAGGGGGTCGAAGGCGGCCCGCCGACCTGGGCGGCGCTGACGGGCCTGGTCGGCTTCTGGGCGACGCTGGCGCTGAACATCCCCGATTTCACGCGCTTTGCGCGCACCCAGAAAGACCAGGTGCTGGGCCAGGCGCTGGGCCTGCCGCTGCCCATGGCGCTGTTCTCCATGGTGGGCGTGATCGGCTTTTCGGCGTCCAGCCTGCTGTACGGGAAGGCGCAGCTCTTCCCCGATGGCCTGCTGGCGCAGATGGGGTCGTTCGCAGCGGGCGTGGGCCTGCTGGTCATCCTGCTGGCCAACCTGACGACCAATGTGGCGGCCAACCTGGTCTCGCCCTCGTACGATTTCAGCAACCTGGCGCCGTCGAAAATCAGCTTCCGCATGGGCGGCCTGCTGTCGGCGCTGCTGGGTCTGCTCTTCATGCCCTGGAAGCTGCTGGCTACGTCAGGCGATTACCTCTTCACCTGGCTGGGCGGCTACGGCACGCTGCTGGGCGCCATCGCGGGCATTCTGCTGGTTGATTTCATGGTGGTGCGCCGGGGCCATCTGGCGGTGGACGAACTGTACCGGCGCGGCGGCCGCTACGAGTACGTCAAAGGCTGGAACCCGCACGCGCTGATCGCTTTCGCACTGGGCGTGCTGCCCTGCCTGCCCGGCTACCTGACGGTATCCGGCGTGCTGGCCCAAGGCGCGGTCGGACCGCTGTGGCTGACGATCTTCAGCTCGGGCTGGTTCTTCAGCCTGACCGTCGCTGGCATCTACTACGGCATGGCCATGGGCCGCGAGGTGCTGCGCCCGGTGCCGTCCGCCGCGCACTGATCCGAAACTGTCCCGAATCCCTGACCTTGAGGAGACCGCAATGACCCAGGCCCTTCTGATCCGTGGCGGCACCGTCGTCAACACCGACCGCGAGTTCCAGGCCGACGTGCTGTGCGCCGACGGCCGCATCATCGCCGTGGGCGAGACCGCCGCCACGCTGGCCCCGGCCGGAGCGCAGACGCTGGACGCCACCGGCCAGTACGTCATGCCCGGCGGGATCGACCCGCACACACACATGCAGCTTCCCTTCATGGGCACGGTGACGATGGACGATTTCTACACCGGCACGGCGGCGGCGCTGGCCGGGGGCACGACCAGCATTATCGATTTCGTCATCCCCGATCCGCAGCAGGAGCTGATGGACGCCTGGCGCACCTGGCGCGGCTGGGCCGAAAAATCGGCCAGCGATTACATGTTCCACGTGGCCATCACCTGGTGGGGGGATTCGGTCTCGCGCGACATGGGCACGCTGGTGCAGCAGGAGGGCGTGAACAGCTTCAAGCACTTCATGGCCTACAAAAACGCCATCATGTGCGACGACGAAACGCTGGTGAACAGCTTCCGGCGCTGCCTGGAGCTGGGTGCCATGCCCACCGTCCACGCCGAAAACGGCGAGATGGTCTACCTGCTGCAGCAGGAGCTGGCGCGCAAGGGCCTGACCGGGCCGGAAGGCCATCCGCTGTCGCGCCCGCCCGTGGTCGAGGGCGAAGCGGCCAACCGCGCCATCGCCATCGCCGACGTGTTTGGCATCCCGATTTACGTGGTGCATGTGTCGTGCATCGAAGCGGCGGACGCCATCGCTCGCGCCCGCGCCCGGGGCCAGCGCGTTTACGGAGAGGTGCTGGCCGGGCACCTGCTGCTGGACGACAGCGTCTACCGCCACCCCGATTTCGCCACCGCCGCCGCGCACGTCATGAGCCCGCCCTTCCGGCCCACCGGCCACCAGGAGCATCTGTGGCGCGCGCTGCAGTCGGGCACGCTGCACACCACGGCCACCGACCACTGCACCTTCTGCGCGGCGCAAAAAGCGGCCGGGCGCGATCTGTTCGCCAAAATTCCCAACGGCTGCGGCGGCGTCGAAGAGCGCATGGCCGTGCTCTGGCACGAAGGCGTCAACAGCGGGCGGCTGACGCCCAGCGAGTTCGTCACCGTCACCTCGGCCAACGCCGCGCGCCTCTTTAACGTCTACCCGCAAAAAGGCTGCGTGGCGGCGGGCGCGGACGCCGATCTGGTGCTGTGGGATCCGGCCGCGACCAAAACCATCAGCGTCAAAACCCAGTTCAGCAAGGGCGATTTCAACATCTTCGAAGGCCGCCAGGTGCGCGGGCTGCCCAGCCACACCATCAGCCGGGGCGCGGTGGTGTGGGCCAACGGCGATCTGCGTGCGGTGGCGGGCGCCGGGCGCTATGTCAAACGCCCGGCTTTTGGCACGCAGTTCACGGCGGCGGGCAAGCGCCTGGAGGCGCTCAAGCCCCAGCCAGTGGCCCGCCCGGCCTGATCCAGCCTGATACGGCTTGATACGGCCAGATCCCTTCCATTCCATTCCACGACACACCCGGAGACCCGCATGACCTCCCAGACCCTCACCGACATCAGCGCGCTGCGCGTCAATGGCCAGCGCCTGTGGGACAGCCTGATGGAGCTGGCGCAGATCGGCGCCACGCCCAAGGGCGGCGTCTGCCGCCTGACGCTGACCGATCTGGACAGGCAGGGCCGTGATCTGGTCAGCCGCTGGGCCAAAGAGGCGGGCATGACGGTGACCATCGACCAGATCGGCAACGGCTTCCTGCGCCGCCCGGGGCGCAATAACGCCCTGCCCCCGGTGGTCACCGGCAGCCACATCGACACCCAGCCCACGGGCGGCAAGTTCGACGGCAACTACGGCGTGCTGGCGGGGCTGGAGGTGGTGCGCACGCTCAACGACCACGGCATCGAGACCGAAGCGCCCATCGAAGTCGCCTGGTGGACCAACGAGGAAGGCAGCCGCTTTGTGCCGGTGATGATGGGCTCGGGCGTGTTCGCCGGGGCCTTCACGCTGGAGCACGCTTACGCCGCCACCGACACGGCGGGCAAAACGGTGAAGGACGAGCTGGAGCGCATCGGCTACGTCGGCCCCGAAGTGCCCGGCCAGCACCCGATCGGCAGCTATTTCGAGGCGCACATCGAGCAGGGCCCGGTGCTGGAGGATCACGATGTGACCATCGGCGTCGTCACCGGCGTGCTGGGCATCCGCTGGTACGACTGCGTGGTCTCCGGCATGGAAGCCCACGCCGGGCCCACGCCCATGCACCTGCGCCGCGACGCGCTGCAGGTCGCCACGCGGCTGATGCAGGAGGTGGTGGCCTGCGCGCACCGCCACCCGCCGCACGGACGCGGCACGGTGGGCATGGTGCATGTACACCCCAACAGTCGCAACGTGATTCCGGGCGAGGTCAAATTCAGCATCGATCTGCGCAACGCCACTGACGCGCTGTGCGAGGCCATGGACGCCGACATCCGCGCCGTGGCCGCCCGCCTGAGCGCCGAAAGCGGCCTGCCCATCACCATCACGCCGGTCAGCGCCTACCCGGCCCAGCCCTTCGACGCGGGCTGCGTGGACGCCGTCCAGCGCGCCGCGCAGCAGCTAGGCTACAGCCACATGCCCGCCGTGTCCGGCGCGGGTCACGATGCCGTTTACATGGCGCGCCTGGCGCCCGCCGGGATGATTTTCATCCCCTGCAAGGACGGCATCAGCCACAACGAGATCGAAGACGCCAAGCCCGAGCACATCACCGCCGGGTGCAACGTCCTGCTGCACGCGATGCTGGAGCGGGCCAGGGTGGTGGGCTAACACCCCGGCTGGATCACCATCCCCCCTCCCTGGCTGATTTCGCTTAATATTCAGGAATCCATTCAGACTATCATTCAAACACCGTGTTATCGCACCCTGACCGCATCCGCCAGGTCCTGTCCAGCGGCCCAGCGGGTCCGCGGCAACTCATTGAAAAAATAGGGTTCAGCCAGCCCACGCTGTCCCGCACCCTGGCAGGAATGAGCGATGAAGTGGTGCGGATGGGCGCTGCCCGATCCATTCAGTACGCCTTGCGCGATCCGGCGCGTGGGCTGGGCGATATCCCCGTCCATCGTGTCGCGCCCGACGGCACGGTCCGCCCGGCGGGCCTCTTGATTGCGGTGCGGCCCGAGGGCTTTGTGCTGCTGCAGGCCGACGGCAGCGCCACCCACAGCGACAGCCTGTCCTGGTGGCTGCTGGATATGCGGCCGCAGGGCTTTCTGGGCCGCGCTTATGTGGCGCAACACGCCACGCAGCTCGGCCTGCCACAAAAGCTGTCCGAGTGGCGCGACACCGACATCCTGCGCGCCCTGACCGCGCAGGGGCACGATGCCATCGGCCACCTGCTGCTGGGCGATCTGGCCCGTGCCCGCTTTCTGGAGGGCGCCCTGCCGCAGGCGGTGAGCGGCATCGACAGGGGCCCCACCTACGCCCGCCTCGCCCAGGCGGCGGTTCTGGGCGACTTGCCCGGCTCGTCCGCCGGCGGCGAACAGCCCAAATTCACCACCTTCGCCGAAACCGCACAGGGGCCCCGGCATGTGCTGGTGAAATTCTCGCTGCCGGACGCCCGGGGCGATAACCCGGTCACCCGGCGCTGGCGCGATCTGCTGCTGGCCGAACACCACGCCCTGCGCACGCTGTCGGATGCGGGCGTGCCCGCCGCCCGCTCGCAGGTGCTGGAACACGCGGGGCAGCGCTTTCTGGAGCTGGAACGCTTCGACCGCGTCGGCGCTCTGGGGCGGCGCGGGCTGTACTCGCTGGCCGCCATCGAAGCCCAATGGCTGGGTGACGCCAGCGCGCCCTGGCCCCGCCTGGTGGCGCGGCTGGCGGACCTGGGCCTGACAGACCGCGCATCGGCCCAGAAGGCGGCGCTGCTGTACGCCTTCGGCACCCTGACGGGCAACACCGACATGCACAACGGCAATCTGTCGCTTACCAGCGACAGCGGCCTGCCACCTTTCACTCTGGCGCCTGCCTACGACATGCTGCCCATGGGCTTTGCGCCGCGCTCCGGCGGGGCCCTGCCCGACCAGCTGCCCGCGCCCGCCCTGCACGCCAGCGTAGACAACGCCACCTGGCGGCAGGCGCAGGGGCTGGCTGCACAGTTTCTGGAGAATCTCGGGGGCGAGCCGCGCTTGTCGGCGGAGTTCTCCGGCTGTCTGGAAGGCCTGGCGCGGCACCTGGAAACGGCCCAGGCGCGGATTGGGCGGCTGGGCTGACGCCTTCGGCCTTGGTCTGTCGACCCGCTACTGCGGCTGCTCGACCCCGCCCGCCATTTCCGGGATCACCGCTGCGCCGGGCACCTGCGGGGTGGGCAGCAGCATCCCGCCCGTGCCCATGCGCCCGTTGTCGGGCTGGGGCTGACCCGGCATCTGGCCCAGCACCTGGCCGGGCTGCATCATCTGTTCGGCAGTCATGGGCTGAGGCTCCGTGCCCGGCGCCTGAATGCCCTGGGGCGCCATCACCGGGCTGCGCGGGGGCGGCATGATGGGCGCAGGCGCCATGACCGGCGCACCGGGGGCCGTGGCCGTCTGCCCGGGCACGCCTGTGGCAGGCGGGGGCAGCAGCGGCAGTTCCAGCCGGAATGTGGCGCTGGCATCACCGGCCTTGGCCGCCACCAGTTCACGGATGCCAATGTGCTGGACCACATAACCATCGGCCAACGCGTCGCCGGGGCGCCAGACGCGCGGCAGCTTGCCGTCCTGGCTCATCAGCGCGGCGCGGCGGCTGCCCGACACGATGCCCAGCAGCTTGTAGCGCTGCGACACAGCGGGGGCAGGCGCCGCAGCCGGCGCAGCAGCGGCCTGCGGCTCGCCCATGACGCGCTGCCAGTCGCCCGCAGCCACCGCCGACGTGGGCAGCGTGCGCGCATCCGCCGGGACGCCCGCATCGCGACGCACCTGCAGTGTGGCCCAGGCCAGAACAAGGCCCACCGCCAGCCACAGCAGCAGGGCGGTCAGACGGGGAAGCAGATTCAGACGGGTGACGATGGACATGGGCTCGGCAGAAAAAAGCGCTGTCGCATTATCATCCAAGGCTTGAACTGCCGGAATCCCGAAAGCCCCACCATGACCGCTGTCCCCGTCCGACGCCCTGCCCTGCACTCCTGCTCCCGCCAGCCGCACGGGGTGATGCGTGGCTTCACCCTGATCGAGCTGATGGTGGTGCTGGTCATCATCGGCGTGCTGGCCGCACTCATCGTGCCCAATGTGCTGGACCGCGCCGCCGAGGCGCGCGTGACGGCGGCGCGCACCGACATCAGCAACCTCAGCCAGGCGCTCAAACTGTACAAGCTGGACAACCAGCGCTATCCCACTTCAGCGCAGGGCCTGCAGGCGCTGGTGCAGCAGCCCACGACCGACCCCAAACCGCAGAACTGGAAGCCCTACATCGACAAGCTGCCGACCGATCCCTGGGGCAAACCCTATCAGTACCTGAGCCCCGGCGTGCACGGCGATTTCGATGTCTTCAGCCTCGGCGCTGACGGCCAGCCGGGAGGCCAGGGGAATGACGCCGATCTGGGTTCCTGGCAGTAAAGCCGCCCGGCGCCGGCCGGGCCACACCCGGGGCTTCACCCTGATCGAGCTGATGGTGGTGATTGCCATTGTGGCGATCTCGGCGGGACTGGTCAGCCTGGCGATCCGCGACCCGGCCGCCAGCCAGCTCGACCGCGAAGGCCTGCGCCTGGCCGCCCTGCTGGACAGCGCCCGCGCCACCGCGCGCGCCAGCGGCCAGCCGGTGACCTGGTGGCCCGCCGCCAGCCTGAACCGCCGCACCGACGCGCCGACGCCGCCCAAAGACAGCCCGGTGCCGGATTTCCTGTTCGCCGGCCTGCCCGCCCGGGCCGCCCTGCCCTCGCGCTGGCTGGACCGGGCGGCCATTGCCGTGCGCGTCAGCCGCAACGGCCAGGTGGCCGACGATCTGGTGCTGGGCCCCGAGCCGCTGATTCCGCCGCAGAGCGTGACGCTGTCGCTGGACGGCCAGCAGATCACCCTGGCCAGCGACGGTCTGGGGCCCTTCCGCAATGCAGGCAATGCAGGCAGTGCAGGCAGTGCGGGCAGCGGCCCAGGCCAGCCATGAGGAAGCCGCCTCGTCCGCAGCCAGCCGCGGGCTTCACCCTGGTCGAGGTGCTGGTCGCATTGGTGATCGTTGCGGTGGCGCTGGCCGCTGGCCTGCGCGCCGCGCAGTCGCTGACCACCAGTGCAGAACGCGCGCGCAGCATGACGCTGGCGCAGTGGTGCGCGGACAACCAGCTCACCGGCATCCGCCTGGCGCGCCAGTTTCCGCCCGTGGGCCGCAGCGATTTCAGCTGCGAGCAGCTGGGTGTGACGCTGGGCGGACAGATAGCCGTGCAGCCCACGCCCAATCCCAACTTCCGCCGCGCTGATGTGACGGTGCTGGATGCCGACGGCCACCGTCTCCTGTCGATCAGCACGGTGATTCCACGATGAACGCACAGCATCCTGCCCGGCCCTCCCGGGGCTTCACCCTGGTCGAGGTGCTGGTCGCGCTGGTCATCATGTCGGTGATAGCGGCCATGGCCTGGCGCGGCGTGGACACCCTGGTGCGTTCGCGCGACGCGGGCAACGCCGTGCTGGACGACACTTTGCGCCTGCAGACCGCCGTGGCCCAGTGGGACAGCGATCTGGCCGCGCTGGTGCGTACCGACGCCATCCCCGCGCTGGCGTTTGACGGCGCCAGCTTCAGCTTTGTGCGCCGCCAGCCTGAAGGGCTGCAGATCGTCGTCTGGCGCGTGCGCCAGGGGCGCTGGCAGCGCTACGCCTACGCCCCGGTGACGCGGGCGGGCGATCTGGTCGAGAACTGGATCTTCAGCCAGGGCCAGGCCAACGCCGACGGCCCGGGCTGGCTGACGCTGGATGGCAGCGCGCTGGACTGGCAGGTGTATTACTACCGCAACGGCTGGTCCAACGCGCAGTCGTCCGACGATGTGGCCGCCACCAGCCCTCCGGCCGAGGGCGGCAAACCGGGCGGCGGCAGTGGCCCTGTCCTGCAGCTGCCCGGCGGCGTGCGCATGGTGCTGCGCCTGAAATCCGGCACGCTGACACGCGACGTGCGCCTGTCGCTGTCGCAGGCGCCGGGGGTGGTGCCATGACGCGGCGCGGCGCTCAAAACAGGCCCTTCAGGCCCTTGCGGTGGCGCCAGCGCGGGGCGGCGCTGCTGCTGGCGCTGCTCACCGTCAGCGTCATCACCACGCTGGCCGCCGGGCTGGTCTGGCAGCAGTGGCGATCCCTGCAGGTCGAAACCGCCGAACGCGCCCGAGGCCAGGCCGACTGGCTGCTGACCGGCGCGCTGGACTGGGCCATGCTCATCCTGCGCGAAGACGCGCGCAGCAGCAGCGTCGACACGCTGGGCGAGCCCTGGGCGGTGCCGCTGGCCGAATCGCGCCTGTCGACTTTTCTGGCCGCAGGCCAGGGCGGTGACGGCGCGACAGCCAACGCCACCGACAGCAGCAGCCTGCCCGACGCCTTCCTGTCCGGCCACATCGAGGACGCGCAGGCTGCCTACAACCTGCGCAACCTGATCGCTCGTGATCCGGCCACGGGCAAGGACATCATCAGCCCGGTCGAGCTGGCCGTGGTCCAGCGCCTGTGCGAGCAGGCCAAGGTGGGCCGCGAGACCGCCGGACAGATCGCCCAGGGCCTGCTGCGCGCCTGGGGCGCCTCGGAGGACGGCAACGCGCCGCTGCCGCCCCGCCGTTTCGACGACCTGCGCTGGCTGGGCGTGACGCCTGCGGTGCTGGACGCGCTGCGGCCGTGGCTGACGCTGCTGCCCGTGGTCACGCCGGTCAACGTCAACACCGCGCCGCGCGAAGTGCTGGCCGCGCTGCTCGATCTGCCGCTGGGCGCGGCGCAGCAGCTGGTGCAGGATCGTGCCACGCGGCCCTGGAATGGCATCCCCGCCCTGCGCCAGTCGCTGCCGCCCAGCGTGCCCGACAGCCTGCTGACCAGCGCCCGGGTGGCTGTGTCCACACGCTTTTTCCGCGTCACCGGACGCCTGCGCATGGACGACCTGGTGCTGGAAAAAGAATCGCTGGTGCTGCGCATGGGCCTGCAGCTCACGGCGCTGGACACGCAAACCCGGCTCCAGACGCCCTAGAATCGCCCCATGACCACCCTGCTTGTCCTGCTGCCCGACCCGAACCGCGCTCCCGTGCCGGACGACGCCACGCCGCTGGACCACCTGCTGGTGCAGGGCGACACCGTGCTGGCCTCGGGCTGCAGCGCTGCGGGCCGCCTGCCGCAGGCCGCCGAATGCGTGCTGCTGCTGCCCGACAGTGCCGTGGCCTGGCACCGCCTGACCCTGCCCAAGGCGCCGCGCGCCAAGCTGCGTGCCGTGCTGGGGAACGCGCTGGAAGATCAGGTCCTGGACGACACGCCCGACCTGCATCTGGCGCTGCCACAGGGCGCTGCGCCGGGCAGCGAGACCTGGGTCGCAGTGATGGCGCGCCAGCGTCTCGCGGCCCTGCTGCGCGTGCTGGAGGCCGCCGGGCACCGCGCCGAGCGCGCCCATCCGCTGTCCTGGCCCGGCCAGAGCGGCCCGGGGCCGGAGGACGACTCACGGCCCTCCAGCGGCTATGGTCACTTCAGCGAAGGTCCGGCACTGGAGGGCGAAGATGGCGGACAGATCGTCTGGACCGATGCCGACGGCGTCGCTGTCTGGCCGCTGGCCGGGGGGCACGCGCGCCAGGCGCTGGCCGGTGCGCTGGCGGGCGATGGCCCTAGCGCCACATGGACAGCCACCTGGACTGCCGCCCCTGCTGCCGCCTCGGTGGCCGAACGCTGGCTGCGCCAGCCTGTGCCGGTGTTGTCCGACAGCCAGCGCTGGCTGCAGGCCAGCCGCTCGCCGTGGCAGTTGCTGCAGTTTGATCTTCAGCCCGCGCGCAAGGGCTGGCAGCACCTGCAGCGCCTGGGCCGCGAACTGGGCCAACCCACGTGGCGCCCGGCCCGCTGGGGCCTGGCCGCGCTGGTCCTGCTGGCCGTGGTGGGGCTGAACCTGCGCTGGTGGCAGCTCTCGCACGAGGCGCAGCGGCTGGGGCAGCACATTCAGGCCTCGGTCAAAACCGCTTTCCCGGAGATTCCCGTGCTGCTGGATGCCCCGCTGCAGGTGCGCCAGGCGCTGCAGGGCTTGCGCCAGCGCACGGGCGCCAGCGATCCGGCCGATTTCGCCGTGCTGATGGGCGCCGCCGCATCGGCCTGGCCCGCCGGGGCTGCGCCCGCCAGCCGCCTGAACTACGACGGCGCCAGCCTGAGCCTGCAGCGCGGCACCTGGAGCGGTGAGCAGCAGCAGACTTTCGCCGCCAGTCTGCGCGAGCAGGGCCTGCAGGTGCTGGACGAAGGCGCTGCCGTGCGCCTGCGACCCCTGCCCGTGGGGGGAACGCCATGAGCCGCAGGGGCGCTTTCGCAAACTTTGCCGCGTTGGCCCAGCCGCTCAGGCAGCGCTGGACCGCCCTTCAGCCGCGCGAGCGCCGGGGCGTGCTGATTGCGGGCGTGGCTGTGGCGCTGCTGGTGCTGTGGGGCGGGCTGCTGCGTCCTGCCCTCAAGGGAATTCCGCGGGCGCAGGCCGAGCTGGCCCAGCTGCGCGCCCAGAACGATCAGGTGCAGCAGCAGGTGGCGCAGGCCAGCGTGCTGCGCAAACAGCCCGGGCTGGCGCCGCTGTCCGCCCAGCAGCGCCAGCAGGCGCTGGACGCCGCCACGCAGGCGCTGGGCGCCGCCGGGCAACTCAGCGTGCAGGGCGACAGCGCGACGCTGACGCTCAAAAACGTCGGCCCGCAGGCGCTGCAGCGCTGGCTGCAGGCCGTGCAGCTGGGCGCGCAGGCGCGGCCCGGCCAGGTCCAGCTCGATCACGGTCCCCAGGGCTGGTCGGGCCAGATCGTGCTGACTCTGGCGGGCGCGCCATGAAGGGGTTCGCGATGCCTCAGCGGACAGCGCGTGCGCCGCGCCAGTCGCGCACCGGCCGCCCTGCCCTGCGCTGGGCCTGGGTCGGGGGGCTGCTGGGGCTGCTCGTGGGCGTCATGATTTGGGCGCCAGCGTCGTGGCTGGGCGCTGCGGTGGCGCAGGCCAGCGGCGGGCGGGTGATCTGGGCGGCGACCGAGGGCAGCGTCTGGCGCGGATCGGCCACGGTGCTGCTCAGCGCCGGTGCGGGCAGCGGCGCGCCCGTGGTGCTGCCGGGCCGCCTGAGCTGGTCCAGCCACTGGCGTGGTCTGCTGCCCGCGCTGGTTTTGCGTCAGGACTGCTGCATGGCGCAGCCCGTGCAGGCCCTGCTGGTGCCCGGCTGGCGCCAGTGGCAGCTGCGCCTGAGCCCGGACGATGCCAGCGGCCGGGGCGCCGCCGATCTGGGCGACTGGCCGGCCACCTGGCTGGCCGCGCTGGGCACGCCCTGGAACACCCTGGCGCCCAGCGGCCGTGTGCGCCTGCAGGGGCAGGATCTGAGCCTGTCCGGCCACAATGGCACGGTGGCGCTGTCCGGGCAGCTGCAGGCCGATTTCCTGCACATGGCCTCGCGCCTGTCCACCCTGCCCGAGTTGGGCAGCTACCGCCTGACGGTTCAGGGGCCCCAGAGCGGCGCTGCAGGCGCAGGCCCCCAGGTCACCCTGACGACTCTGGACGGCGCGCTGCGCTTGCAGGGCCAGGGCCAGCTCCAGGGCGGACGCCTGCGCTTTCAGGGCCAGGCCAGCGCCGCGCCCGACCGCGCGGGCGCGCTGGACAATCTTCTCAACATTCTCGGCCGCCGCCAGGGCGCGGTGGCCTTACTCAGCGTCGGTTGACCCCGGTGCCGCTTTGCATGTCCCACGATACTGACCGCCCCGATTCCCGCCCGCAGCCCCAAAAGGCCGCCGCCCTGCAGCGCGCCGCACTGCGCCCGCGCCTGCGGCCGGTGGTGTGCGCGCTGCTGGTGGCCGCGCAGCTGGCGCCGCTGGCCGCCCTCCCGGCGCAGGCGCAGTCGCGCAAGGAAAGCCGCAAAGCCGCCCGGGAAGAAGGCCTGACGCTGAACTTCGTCAACGCCGAAATTGACGCCGTCACCCGCGCCATGGGCGCCATCCTGAACAAGCCTTTCGTGGTTGACCCGCGCGTGCGCGGCACGATCACGCTGTACAGCCAGGAGCCGCTGACCCCCGCCCGCGCCTACAGCAGCTTCCTGGCCGCGCTGCGCGGCCTGGGCTACACGGTGGTTGACAGCGGCGATCTGCTCAAAGTCGTGCCCGAGGCCGACGCCAAGCTGCTGGCCTCGCCCGTGGTGACGACACCCGCCGCGCGGGCGCGGGGCGAGCAGATCGTCACCCAGATTTTCCAGCTGCAGTACGAGAACCCCAACAGCCTGCTGCCGGTGCTGCGCCCTCTGATCAGCCCCAACAACACCATCAACGCCAACCCCGGTAACGGCACGCTGGTCATCACCGATTACGCCGACAATCTGCGCCGCCTGGCGACCATCATTTCGGCCATGGACCGACCGGCCAGCAGCCAGTTCGACGTGGTCGTGCTGCGCTACGCCATCGCCACCGACCTAGCGCCGCTGGTCCAGCGCCTGACCGGTGGCGGCGGTGGCGCGGCGCCGGTCAACGTCCCCACCCGGCGCAGCGGCATGGCCATGCCGGGCGCTGTGCAGACGGGCGGCGATTCGGACGGCAGCGTGACCGTGCTGGCCGACCCGCGCAACAACAGCCTGATCCTGCAGGCGGCCACCCGGGCGCAGCTGGCCGAAGCGCGCCAGCTCATCGCGCGGCTGGATCAGCCCACTCAGGGGCCGCCGGGCAGCGTCTGGGTCGTGCCTCTGAAAAACGCTGATGCGGTTCGTCTGGCTACGGTGCTACGCGCGGCCTTTCCCGACGCCGGGTCGGGCGCGGGAGGCAGTGGCAGCGCAGCGGCGCCCGTTCAGGCCGCACCGGTGGTGGCCTCGGGCGGCAGTGGCGCCGGGGCCAGCAGCGCAGCTGCGACCACGCCGGTGACCCCGGTGGCGCCGCCGTCCACGGGCGGATTCATCCAGGCCGATCCGGCGTCCAATTCGCTCATCATCACCGCGCCCGAGCCGCTTTACCGACAGATCCGCAGCGCCATCGACCAGCTCGACATGCGCCGCGCGCAGGTCTATGTCGAATCGATGATCGTCAAGGTCGATGCCGAAAAGCTGGCCGCCGTGGGCGTGCAATGGCAGAACCTGTTCGGCAACAAGGGCGACGGCACGCTGCTGGGCCTGGGCACCAACTTCGGCAGCGACGGCACCAACATCATCGGCCTGTCGGCCGCTGCGGCGCAGGGCCTGAGCGGCGCCGCCAGCGTGGCCGCCACGGCGGCCACCGGCGCCCTGGGTGGCCTGAACGTGGGCATCCTGCGCAGCTTTGGCGGCATTTACACGCTGGGCGCGCTGGCGCGTTTCCTGCAGCAGAACACCGGCGCCAACGTGCTGTCCACGCCCAACCTGGTCGCACTGGACAACGAGGAAGCCAAGATCGTCATCGGCCAGAACGTGCCCTTCGTGACCGGCAGCTTCACCAACACCGGCAGTTCGGGCAGCTCGGCCAACCCCTTCCAGACCATCGAGCGCCAGGACGTGGGCCTGACGCTGCGCGTCAAGAGCCAGATCGGCGAGGACGGCACCATCCGCATGCGCATCTTCCAGGAGAACTCGGCCGTGCGCTCGCAAAGCGCGCTGGGCCCGACCACCGACAAGAGCGCCATCGAAACCACCGTGGTCGTCAACGACGGCCAGACCCTGGTGCTGGGCGGCCTGCTCAAGGACGAGTACACCGACGAGGACAACCGCGTGCCAGGCCTGGGCGACCTGCCGCTGGTGGGCGGGCTGTTCCGCTCGCGCAACCGCCAGCGCATCAAGACCGATCTGATGGTTTTCCTGCGCCCCGTCATCCTGCCGACCAGCGCCAGCGCCGACCGCCTGACGCTGGACCGCTACGACATGATCCGCGCCCGCCAGGCCGAGGCCCAGCCCGAGCCCAGCAGCGTCATGAGCAACGTCAACGCCGGGCCTCAGCTGCCCGCGCTAATCCCGCCGCAGCCGGCCGCCGTCATCCCGGTGCCACTGCCGGTGCCTGCGACGGTGGTCCAGCCTGCCCCCGTTCCCGCACCTGCGCCCAGGCCTGTTCCGGTCCCGGCAGCGCCGCTTCCCGCAGCGCCTGCTCCGGCGGCTGTCACGGCGCCCCCGGCCGCCCCCGTGCAGCCGGATCCCGTCTACCCCTTCGCCAACCGCTGATCCGCATGGCCACCTCCCGGCATCCGCTGCCCTACGGCTGGGCCAAAAGCCACCTGACGCTGCTGGAGCGCGACGCCGACAGCCTGACGCTGTGGGTCAGCCCGGCGACGCCGCGCCACGCCATCGCCGAAGTCTGCCGCACGCAGGCCGTGGACCGCATCTGCCCGGACGAGGCCGACAGCCTGCGCCAGCGCATCGACGCCGCCTACAGCGGCAGCGACAACAGCGCGGCCAACGTCATCTCCGAGGTGGAAAGCGCGGTGGACCTGTCGCGCCTGATGCAGGAGCTGCCCGCCATCGAAGACCTGCTGGAGACGGCCGACGACGCGCCCATCATCCGCATGCTCAACGCGCTGCTCACGCAGGCCGCGCGCGAAGGCGCCAGCGACATCCACATCGAGCCCTACGAGCGCCATTCCAGCGTGCGTTTTCGCGTGGACGGCACGCTGCGCGAGGTCGTCCAGCCCAACAAGGCGCTGCACGCCGCGCTGATTTCGCGCCTGAAAATCATGGCCGAGCTGGACATCGCTGAAAAGCGCCTGCCGCAGGACGGACGCATTTCGCTGCGCATCGGCAACCGGGCGATCGACGTGCGCGTCTCTACCCTGCCCTCGGCACACGGCGAGCGCGCGGTGCTGCGTCTGCTGGACAAAAGCAGCTCGCGCCTGAGCCTGGACCGCCTGGGCATGTCGGCCACCGTGCGCAACGGCTTTGGCCGCGCCGTGCAGCAGCCGCACGGCATCGTGCTGGTCACCGGGCCCACGGGTTCGGGCAAGACGACGACGCTGTACGCCGCGCTGTCCGGCCTGCGCACCGACACCACCAACATCCTGACGGTCGAAGATCCCATCGAATACGAGCTGCCCGGCATCGGCCAGACGCAGGTCAACAGCCGGATCGAACTGAGCTTCGCCCGCGCCCTGCGCGCCATCCTGCGTCAGGATCCGGACATCATCATGATCGGCGAGATCCGCGATTTCGAAACCGCGCAGATCGCCGTTCAGGCCAGCCTGACCGGTCACCTGGTGCTGGCCACGCTGCACACCAACGACGCGCCCAGCGCCGTGACGCGCCTGGCGGACATGGGGATCGAGCCTTTTCTGCTCAGCTCCAGCCTGCTGGGCGTGCTGGCCCAGCGCCTGGTGCGCCAGCTCTGCCCACAGTGCAAAACCCCCGCGCCCGAGGGCGGCTGGCGCCCGGTGGGCTGCGCGCACTGCAGCAGCACCGGCTACAAAGGCCGCACCGGCGTCTACGAGTGGATGGCCTGCACCGACGGCCTGCGCAGCCACATCCACAACCGCAGCAGCGACCAGGAGCTGACCCGCGCCGCGCTGGCCGAGGGCCTGGTGTCCATGCGCCAGGACGGCGAGCGCCTGGTGCAGGCCGGCATCACCTCGCGCGAGGAGCTGGTGCGGGTGACGCGGGAGTGAATCCCGCCCTCCCGGGGCACCCCGCCCCGTCGGGGAGGGGGCCGGGGCTGTCAGGGGGCAAGCGGCGGCTTACTTCTTTTTGCGCTCTTTTTTCGCAGCGGCCTTCGCAGCCGCTTTGGGTGCGGCTTTAGGGCTCGCCTTGCGCGCTGTTCTGGTATTGGCCCTGGCTTCGCGCGCTTCGCGGGCGGCTTCCAGGCGGCGCTCTTTGGCCGTCATTTTCTTCGGGCTCTTCTTTTTGGGCTCGGGCGGCTCGGGGATGGCGGCGATGTTCACATTGGGCGGCACATAGACCACGATGCTGGCGTGCTTGCCAAAGCGCCCGCGCGGGCTGATGCCGTTCCACTGCGCGACCTGCGCCGGGCGCACCCCGGCGTGTCGGGCGGCGGCGGCCACGGTCATGCCCAGGCGGTTGGCCTGGAAGACCACGCGCTTGACCGGCGGCGGCTCGGGCGTCAGCGCCAGGTGCGCGTTATTAAGCACGCTGGTGCTGACATTGCGCTCGGCACCCGTGCGCGGCACGACCAGCGTCGATCCGGCGCGCACCATCATGCGCGCGGGCAGGCGGTTGTGGGCGCGCAGCTCTTCAACGCTCACGCCCAGCGTACGCGCCACATCGGCGACCTTCATGGTGCGCGGCGCGACCCAAGCCGTCAGCGAGGCCAGCGGACCGCTGTAATGCGACAGCTCGCGCGAAAAGGTCAGCGCGTTGTCGTAAGGCAGCAGGATCTGCGGCGTACCGGCGGCGAAAATCACCTGCTTGTTCTGCTCGGGGTTGAGCTTGCGGAACTCGTCGGTGCTCACGCCCGCCAGCCGCGCCACGGTAGCGACATCGATGTCGCGTGTCACCGGCACGGTCAGAAAATAGGGGTGGTTGGGCAGATCGCCCAGCGTCACGCCGAACTGCGCCGGGTTGGCCACCAGGTTGCGGATGGCCATCAGCTTGGGCACATAGTTGCGCGTTTCGGCCGGCATCGACAGGCTTTCGTAGTCGGTGGGCAGCCCGGCCGCCGCGTTGCGCGCGATGGCACGGCGCACATTGCCCTGGCCCCAGTTGTAGGCGGCTAGCGCCAGCTTCCAGTCGCCGAACTCGTCGTGCAGCATCTGCAGGTAATCCAGCGCCGCCTGCGTGGACGACAGCACGCTGCGGCGGTCGTCCTTGAACATGTTCTGGTGCAGGTCAAAATCGCGGCCCGTGCGGGGCATGAACTGCCACAGCCCGACCGCCGCCGCACCCGAACGCGCGGTGGGGTTGAAAGCGCTCTCGACAAAAGGCAGCAGCGCCAGTTCGCTGGGCATGCCGCGTGCTTCGACCTCGTCCACGATGTGATACAGGTAGCGCGATCCGCGCTGCGTCATGCGGGCGATGTAGTCGGGCTGACTGGCGTAGCGCTGCTCCCACTCGCTGACCAGGCTGCGGTCCTGAAGAGGCTCCATTTTGTAGCCCTTGCGGATGCGGGCCCACAGGTCTTCCTGCTGGTTGATGTCCTGCACGCGGCGTGTGGGGTTGAAGGGATCGTAGGCATCGGTCGCGTCGCTGTAGACGGGGCGCTGCTGCGCCGCGCTGGCGGGTGCAGGCGTTTTGCCCGCGGGCTGGACCGCTGCGCGGGATGGACCAGGCGCGGAGGCGGACGGGTTGTCCAGGCCCACGGTGGTACAGGCCGACAGCCAGGCACTGCTGGCCAGACACAGGGCCGTGAAGCGCAGCGCAGGGCGGCGGCGCGAAAGGAACGTCGTCATATGGGAGATCAGAAAAAAGGGAAGAAGGAGGAAAGATCGGAAAAAAGAAAGGCGTCAGAAGCGGTTTTTCCACTCGCGCAAGGCAGCAAACACGGAGACCGGATCGCTGCCGCGGGCCCCTTCACGGCGGGCGGCAGCGATCACGGCGGCTTCGCCCAGGCGAAGAAAGGGGTTGATGCGCTTTTCCTGCCGAAGTTCTGTCGCCAGCGTGTAAAGACCTTGGGCGCGCTGCTGCTGCGCCCAGGCGGTGTGCGCGGCGATCTCAGCGTTGCCGGGTTCGACCGCCTGCGCAAAGCGCAGGTTGGACAGCGTGTACTCGTGGGCGCACAGCACGCGGGTGTCGTCCGGCAGCGCCGCCAGGCGCGCCAGGCTGTCCGCAAACTGCGCCGGCGTGCCCTCGAACATGCGTCCGCAGCCGGCCGAGAACAGCGTGTCGCCGCACAGCAGCAGGGGCGCGTCGTCGCAGCCCGGCCCGGTGACCACGTAGGCCAGGTGATCCAGCGTGTGGCCGGGCACGGCCAGCACATCAATGCGCAGGCCGTCCAGACCGGGCAGAACCAGCGTCTGGCCGGGCTGCGGAGTGACGATGCGCCCGCTCAGCAGCGCAAGGTCATCGCCCAGACGGCTGTGCTGCGGCTGCGCATCGACCAGCAGCGCCTGCGGCCACAGCGCCAGCAGGCGCGCGATGCCGCCAACATGATCGCCGTGGTGGTGGGTGACCACGATGGCGTGCAGTGCCAGGTGCTGGTCCAGCAGGCTCTGGTGGAGGGCGTCGGCCTCGCCCGGGTCCACCACCAGCACGGGGGTGGCACGCTCCGGGGCCGGATCGCCCGCCCGGGGCTTTTCGCCCGCGCCGAGAATCCAGATGACGTTGTCCTGCAGCGCAGGCGTGGGACAATAAAACATGGGCTCGCCAAATCCAAAAGCGCATTGTGCCGCAAACCTTTCCGGCGATGGAGACCTGGACCCTTGGTCGCGGGTGCGCTATCTCGCCTGGCAGCACTGGCTGCAGGGCCACGGCATGGCGGTCGAGCCGCTGGGCGCCGATCACGCCGCGCCGCCGCCCGATGCGCCGCTGGCGCGCCGCTTTGTGCTGTGGCAGCAGGCGGTGCTGGACCGCCATCTGGCCGATGTGTTTGGCGTCCATGCCCTGCAGCTGGGCTTTCCGGCGCTGCAGGCGCTGCGTGCCAACCGCATGGCGCACCGCTGGCTGGCGCTGCACGCGCTGGAGGTCGCCACAACCGCACCAGGATCGCTGCTGCGCTGCCGCTTCGACGAGCTGCCCTTCCCCGACGAGAGCCTGGACCTGGTCGTGCTGCCGCACACGCTGGATCTGAGCGACAACCCCCACCAGCTCATCAGCGAGGCCTACCGCGTGCTGCGTCCGCAGGGGCGGCTGTGGATCAGCGGCCTGAACGCCACCAGCCTGTGGGGTGCCTCGCGCCGCTGGACCAGCCTGCGCGCGCGCCTGGCCGGGCAGGATGCGGCGCAGTGGCTGGAGCGCATCCGCGCAGGCACTGGCGCGCAGGCGCTGCTGGCGTTGCAGCCCGTGGGCCTGCTGCGCCTGCGCGACTGGCTGCGCCTGTTCAACTGCGAGATCCAGGCCGGCTGCTTTGGCCAGTACACGCCACCGGGCCTTGGCGCCCGCTGGCAGCAGCGCCTGCGCTGGCTGGAACCGGCGGGCGACCGCTGGTGGCCCATGCTGGGCGGCGTCTACGCGGTGATGGCGATCAAGCAGGTGCCCGCCATACGCTGGGTCGGCCAGCGCCCGCGCCGCCGCGTGGCCCTGGGCGGCGCGGCGCTGCGCCCAGCCCTGTCTGTGCCCGGCACGGGGGCCTGAGCGGGCGCCACAGGGGCGACACGGGCGACAGGGTTTAGGATGGCGCTCCCTGGCCATTTTCCGGACTGATTCCATGAGCGACACCCCCACCACCCTGACCATCTACACCGACGGCGCCTGCAAAGGCAACCCCGGCCCCGGCGGCTGGGGCGCCTGGCTGCAGTACGGCGAACACAGCCGCGAGCTGTGGGGCGGTGAGCCGCAAACCACCAACAACCGCATGGAGCTGATGGCCGTGATCCAGGCACTGGACAGTCTCAAACGTCCCTGCGCGGCCATCATCTATACCGACAGCACCTATGTGCGCAACGGCATCACGCAGTGGATCCACAACTGGAAGCGCAGCGGCTGGCGCACCGCCGACAAAAAGCCGGTGAAGAACGCCGACCTGTGGCAGCAGCTGGACACCGCCGCCAGCCGCCACACCGTGGACTGGCGCTGGGTCAAGGGCCACGCGGGCGATCCGGGCAACGAAAAGGCCGACGAGCTGGCCAACCGGGGTGTGGAAGAGCAGATCGCGAAGCGCTAAGCGCCGGGGGACGTTCAGGCTCAGCGGCGCACGGTGCCCGTGGCGCTGGTTTTGCCGGGTGTGGGCTTGGCGGTGGTGTCGGCCGCTGAGGCGACCAGGCTGAGTTTGGCACAGGCTTCGGCGAAGCGCGGATCGCTGCTCAGGGCGGCGGGTTTGCCGCCACGCGCGTGCTCTTTCACCTGCTTGTCCAGACGCTGGACCACCTCGACCTTGGCCTGCCGGCCTTTGCTGGCGATCAGCGGATCCTTGCTGGGGTCGTAAGCGCCCAGCGCGGCCGTGCCGGTGCCCAGCGTGGGGCCTATGCTGGTCGCCAGGGTCTGCGCGGCCACGATGGGCTGGCAGTCGGCGGCGGTGACCACCAGCGGTTTCTTCTCGGGGAAGACCTCGTAGAACTTGGCGTTGGCGGACACGGCGTAGTGGAAATCGTCGGCCACGCCCTTCACGCCCGTGGGGCCGCGGTTGTAGGCGTTGAGCAGCGCGTCGCCCTGGTACTGGCGCGAGAGCTGCTTGAGGTACACCGCCGCCATCACCGCCGAAAAGCGGTCATTGATGGTCAGATGCGCGCGGATGAGGTCTTCGTCGGGCTGCAGTTTGAAATCTTTCAGCCAGCGCGGCTCGCTTTTGAGCACGTCCATGGCGGTGGACAGTTTCATCTGGCCGATGCCGTAATAGGGCTCGGATTTCAGCCCCCGCCCCGCCGCACGCCAGAAGCCGCCCAGGCGCCCCAGACGGGTTTCCTGCAGCAGCACCTTGAGCAGTGCGTCGCTGTCCTGCAGCCCGACCATTTTCGAGATGGCGTTGGCCCGCTCGACCAGCGCCGGTGTGGACAGGCCCTCCCAGTTCTCGTAGAGCACAAAAGGCGCCACTTTGGGCGCTTTGGCCCGTTTGGACTTGCTGGATTTGGCAACCGCCGCCTTTTTTGCCGCCAGCACGGGCTGCGGCGCCACGGCCAGAGCCAGCACGGTGGCCGAGAGCAGCGACAGCGCGGCGCGCTGCCAGGGGAAAGAAGAAAGATAAAACAAGGGCTTGATCCAGAAAATCAGTTTGGCTGGATTATCGGCACAGGCCGGGTCAAAGCCCACTTTTTCACGGATCACAGGGGCTTCACACCCGCAAAATGGCCCGTCTCTGCAGCAAAAAACCGACAGCGCTGCGCGGTTTTACGGTCCGCGCAGCGCCCGGGGTGCGGACTCAGAAGGTCGCCCACTCGGCGTCCGCAGGCTCCGGCGTGCGGCTGCTGCTGTGCGGTGCAGGTGCCGCAGCCGCTGGACGGGCCGGGCTGGACGCCTGCGTGGCTGCCGCCGCTGCGGCCGGACGGGGCGCGCTGGCCCCCGCCGCCGGGACGGCCAGCGGCCCGTCGGCCAGCTTGAAGGTGCTGACCGCGCCCAGCAGCCGGTCGGCCTGCTGGCGCAGGCTCTCGGCGGCCGCGGCGCTTTCCTCAACCAGCGCGGCGTTCTGCTGCGTGACCGTGTCGAGCTGGCCGACGGCCTGGCTGACGCCGCTGATGCTTTGCGACTGCTGCGCGGTGGCCGCCGAAATCTCGGTGATCAGCACGCTGACGCGCTGCACCTGCGAGACGATCTCGGTCATCGACGTTCCGGCCAGATCCACCTGCTGCGCCCCTGTGGCGACCTTGTCCACGCTGGCGTTGATCAGGGCCTTGATTTCCTTGGCGGCTTCGGCGCTGCGCTGCGCCAGGCTGCGCACTTCGCTGGCCACCACGGCAAAGCCGCGTCCCTGCTCCCCCGCCCGGGCGGCTTCGACCGCCGCGTTCAGCGCCAGGATGTTGGTCTGAAAGGCAATGCTGTCGATCACGCCGATGATGTCCGCGATCTTCTGCGACGAGCTGGAAATCTCCTGCATGGTGCAGACCACGGCGCCGACGACTTCGCCGCCCTGCTGCGCCGCCTGCGCGGCCTGCGCGGCCAGCGACGTGGCCTCGCCCGCCGTTTCAGCGTTGGCGCGCAGCGTGGTGGAAATCTGCTCCATGGTGGCCGTGGTCTGCTGCAGGCTGCTGGCCTGCTGCTCGGTGCGCTGGCTCAGGTCGGCGTTGCCGCTGGCGATCTCGGTCGATCCGGTGGCGATGCTGTCGCTGCTGGTGCGCACCTGCGCCACGATCTGCGCCAGGCTGGTCTGCATGTCGCCCAGGGTGGCCAGCACGCTGCCCGCGTGGGCCTTGCGCACCGCATCGATGGAGCGCAGATCCCCCGACGCGATGCGCTGGATGACGCCGTTCACATCCGCCGGTTCACCGCCTATGGCGCGCGAAATGTAGCGTGTGATCTGCCACAGCGCCCCCAGAGAGACCAGCGCGGCGACCAGGCCCAGCCAGCCCATCATCCAGGCCGACTGCGTGGCCTGGGCCCGGGACGATTCCGCCAGCGCCGTGGCACGCTGCAGCTGCAGCGCCAGCGCGTCGTCCACCGCCTTGAACAGCGGCATCTGGCGGTCGCGCATCTCGCCCAGCAGGCTGGCGCGGGCGGCATCGGGCTGGCCCTGCATGGCCAGCTCGCCGGTGCGCAGCATCGCCGTGCTGAACGCGGGCTCGAGCTTCTCGATGGCCAGGATCATGTCCAAGCCTTCCTGCGTGCGCGGGCGATCCTTGAGATCGGCAATCAGCTTGCGGTTGGAGCCGACGCGGTCCGTGGCCTTTTTGAACTCGGCGGCCTGGAAGGTGCTGTCCGGGCTGATCAGGATGTTGCGCACCTGGTGGCCCTGCGCATTGAGGCTGTTGCGCAGATCCTGCAGCTCGCTGACCTGCGTCAGGCGGCTGCCCGCCACCTCGTCCACATCACCGGCCAGCGTGGTCATGCGCAGGGCGGCAAACACGAAAACAGACAGGCAGATGGCCAGAATCAGGGCGTAGCCCAAA
Organism: Amphibiibacter pelophylacis; assembly: GCF_037688875.1. Lineage (NCBI taxonomy): Bacteria > Pseudomonadati > Pseudomonadota > Betaproteobacteria > Burkholderiales > Sphaerotilaceae > Amphibiibacter > Amphibiibacter pelophylacis. The sequence continues at coordinate 36,093 of NZ_JAWDIE010000016.1, read as the reverse complement.
GCAAGTCGGGTGGAAATTTTCATGGGATCCCTGCAAATCAGTCCGGAAAAAAGAAAAGGCGGCGCCGTGTTGCGCTGCACTCTTCTTTCCCTTCGGATGACCCGCACGCCGACTTGAACGCCCCAGTGTGACTTTCTGGGCAGATCAGCGGATCAGCAGCACCTTGTGCGTCTGCACGCTGAGCGACCAGCGCGGGTGATCCAGACACCACTGCACGGCCCAGGCCTGGTTGTTGGCCTGAGCCCCTGGCAACGTCGGGCTGTCCATGGGCTGGACGCGCAGGCTGGCGAAATCCAGCGCCTCAAAGGCCAGCAGCGCGGCCTCGTCGAACCCGGCCTGGGGCACCACCACCTTCAGCTCGTGGCCGCTGCGCTGCACGAGGTCATTCCCTGCTTTGGGGCTGACGCACAGCCAGTCGATGCCCGGCGGCGCGGCGAGCGTGCCGTTGCTCTCGACCGCGATCTCGAAACCGCGCGCGTGCACGGCCGCGATCAGTTCGGCATCCAGCTGCAGCAGTGGCTCGCCGCCCGTCATCACGACCAGCGGACGCCCCGGCAACAGCCCACCCTCCCCGGCCTTCGCATCCGGCACAGGCCAGCAGCGGGCGATAGTGTCCGCCAGGGCGTCAGCGTCATAGCGCCCGCCCAGGGTGCCGTCCATCCCGACGAAATCGGTGTCGCAGAAGCGGCACTGGGCGCTGGCGCGATCCTCCTCGCGGCCCGACCACAGGTTGCAGCCCGCGAAGCGGCAGAACACCGCCGGGCGCCCGGCCTGTTGGCCCTCGCCCTGCAGGGTGTAGAAGATTTCTTTGACGGCGTAAGACATGGGGGCGGATTCTAGCCGCCCCGCAGCCGCCGCAGCAGATCCCCCAGCATCGACCCGGTCGACGTGCGGGGTTGGCCCGGAAACGACACCAGGCGGCGGCTCTGCGTCTGCACCTTGCCGCTGCCGCAGGTGGGACAGCGCTCGACCCGCACGAAGCAGTCGCCGCGCTGGGTGGCAGTCCAGCCGCAGTCCTGACAGGTGTGGCGCAGCTCGGTGGCAGCGACGGGCATAACGGCCTCGCTCAGCGGTTGGCGATGCGCTGGGCGGACCAGTCGATATAGGCGTCCAGCACCTTGGCGACCACCATGCCGCTGGCAAAAGTCAGGGCCAGCGTGGCCAGCATCTGAAGGGGGTTGTTCTGGTTGCACATGGCGGGCTCCGGTGAAAGTAATGATGGAGGGATTTTGCGGGGAGGGTGCGACAGGGTGTGTCGCCAAATGAATCATCGATCTAATCGTGTGCAGAAATGGCCGCGGTGAGCAAGGCATCAGCGCGCGGGCTGAGCACCAGCTCGACGTGCATCTGCGCGCGTGTCAGGCCGACGAACAGCAGGGCGCGCACTTCGGGCGTCCAGGCGTCGAAATCGATTTCTGTCAGCACCACGGCGGGCGCGGATTGGCCTTTGAAGCGGCGAATGGTCTCAAGCACCAGCTCGCCGTCGCTCCAGCAGGGGCGGCCGTGGGCGTCGTAGGCCCCGGTGAAGTGGCGCAACGGCCACTCGCCCAGCGTATCCTGCTGAAGCGCGCTGTGGTCACGACCGCGCCAGGTCAGCACGGCGATGTCTTTCAGGGCAAAACCCAGCTCCAGGCAGCGCGTTACGGCGGCGATGGTCTCGGCCTGCAGACGCTGAGATTCGGGCTGCCAGGTGCGCAGGCCGGGCAGCTCGCCGCGCCAGGGGTTGCAGGCGGTGATGGGCTGCGGGGTCAGGTGCAGCAGGTTGATCAGCTCGACCACCCGGCGCGGGCTGCGGTGATTGTCCTGGCTGGTGACGTGCACCGCGTCGGGAATATCAACCTCTTCGCGATCCGGGTAGAGGCCTTGGCTGGCATCTTCCAGAGTGAAAAGCTGGCCAGTGTCCTTCAGACGCGGCAATAAGGCGCTGATCCAGTCGGCGCGAAGATCCTGCATCTCGTCGATGACCAGCAGATCCAGATCGGCCGACTGCCTGGGTGCGGCGGCGATAAAGGCCTGCGACAGAGCGTCCAGTCCGGCGGCATCGCCCCGATCAGCGGGGCGCCCGGCGTGCTCCCAGCAGAGCTGGTGAAACGTCGCCACCTGCACACCCTGCCCCGCTCCGGGCGCGATCTGGCGCAGGTGGTCTGCCAGCGGCCGGTTGAAGCAGACGTAGGATGCACGCTGACTGGCATCCGCTGCACGTTGTAGCAGGCGCAGGGCCAGTTGCGTCTTGCCCGAACCCGCCGTGGCCTGCACCCTGATGACGCCAGAAGGCGCCGCCATGCGCAGCACCCAGGTCGCCAGCCCGCCAGACATCGCCCGCACCCGCTGCGCCATCTGCCCGGCCAGCACCGACACATCCAGCTGCAGGCCCAGCCAATCCAGCAGAAAACGCTCGACCGCCTCGCGCTGCTCGGGTTTGTCCATCCCCTGCCCCAGGGTCCGGGCCAGCGCTCCGGCCAGGTCGGCGCAATCCTGAGAATCCAGAATGCGCTCGCGCGGGTAGGACAGGCTGGCCTCGTCCGGCGGCAGCCGGTGCTGCGGCAGCACCAGAAAGTGCAGCAGCCGCACATACCAGCCCCGCTGCCGGATGCGCGCCTGCAGGTGGTGAAACTGCCGCCGCGCCTGCTGCCCCACATCCTTGCGCTCGGTGCCATAGCGCTTGAATACCCCAGAGGGTGCCAGTTCTACCGCGCCGCCCTTCACCTCCAGAATCGCCAGATCACCCGCCCGGTTCATCACCACAATATCGAATTCGCCGTGGTGATCACGAGCTGCATCGGTATCGGCCCAGTAGAGGGTGTGGAAGATTGTGTAGGCGGATGTGAGGGTGGATTGGAGGTGGTGGAGGATGTGGGATTCAGTGGGGTTTATTGACATCGTCTTACACCACCGAAGCTTTTTCTTCAGCCACCTCGACAGTTTGCCGGACAGCATCGCTAAACTCTTCAGACAGACGTCTTGACTCTTTAAGCCAGCTTTCGACCGTGGCCACATCCAGCTTTTCTTCAAGCATATCGATGGTCACAAGCATTCGCTCATAAACATCAATACCACCAATTTCCAAACAATCAAGTCGAAGTCCGTTAATCGCCCGCTTTTGCGAACGAATAATTTCAATATCTTGCTGGATGGCGTCGTCATACATTGAGAAAACCTCACGCAAACGCCCGTTGATACGCTGTATTACATTTCTGCTTTTATTAATTTGAGAGAAAAATTTCATCAGAGCCACTTTACGATATGCAACTTCAGCGCGCCGGGTCGAGCTGTAGGCACTAATCCCACAAACCGCTATTCCGTAAGATTGCAATATATCATCAACTTCATCAATAAGATAATTTATATCGTCGTCAGACTTGAGGTCGGCTTTGGTCAAAACAACATAAATTGACTGTTGCTCGACGCCGATCTGCTGTATAAAATCAATATCCGAATCGGGAACTGTGCCGTTGGAGTCAAGGGCAATCAACCAGACAAGCACATCAGCTTGCCGTGCAAACTGGATAGCTGTTCGCCTGTCACCATGACTCTGTGCAGCAGCTGTCGCTGGCGAGTTATAGCCGGGGGTATCAATAAAGCAAATATTAGCAAAATATTCAGGATCCATTTGAACGCCAACGCACATGAACGGCATCAAGCCCTTCAAGTCAAAACCAAATGAATCGATGAACGCATGGGTAATTTTTTTATAAAAATCCAGCTCTAAATTTACATAACCACCGTTTGCCGAATAGCCGCGAAATATTCGCTCGTCAGATGCCAGCACATAACTAGGAATTGCAGTAATAGGCTGCATACCAACTGCCAAACGCACTTCCGGATCACCAATAAAACTGTTAACAAATTCAGACTTGCCGCTACTAAAGCCACCCACAATACCAACGATAGTACGTTGATTAACATCTGGAAACCCTACGAATAGTGCTAATTCCTGTTGGATGGACTGCAGCATTGTCAGCGCTTTGGCCTCGGCTGCCAACGACGACTCATGGTCGGCAAACGTCATATAATCATTCGCCAACAACTTTCGAAAACGTACCAGGCCAGCGTTTTCACGTGGACAGGCAGCAAGTAATTGAGAAATAAGCTGGAACCGGGTCCAAGTATCGCCGTGGCGTTGACTCAATTCATGAAATTCGGCTGCCACCTGCTCATGTTTAGCTGTTAGTTTTTCATAGAATTCAAGAGTTTTCTGATGCTCTTGAGTTAAGATTTTATGCCGATGATCCATAGTACTAAGCGAATCGACCGTAGCTTGCAAATCAAGATTCACTTGATCGAGCTGCTGTCGGAGAACCTCTCGGGCCTTCTCAATTCTGTTACGATCTTGCATCAGCTCTGCATACTGAAGCGATAAGGTTCCGAAACGTAGTCGCGCCTCTTGCTCAGATTGGCCATGCTGAATGCTGGCCTGTTCAAGCGTCTGCTGCAACCCATGCAAAGAATTCCGTGCATCCTCCAGCTCGGCAGCAGTATTTGCTTGGCACTTGGTCAACTCATCAAAATCAGCAGTCAGCACCTCAGTGCGTGCCAGCACACTCTTGTACTCTTGCGTCAATTCACCGTATCGGTTGTCTGCAGCTTGGACTATTTTGATTACATCTTCACGCAATTGCTTACGACGTCTAATAAATAGATTTCCGAGCTTGTAAAGATAGGCCATTAAGACCGGAGGAAATAACTCGGTCTTCACATTGCCTCCAGCTCCTTAGCCATGCGTTGCAAACGATCGAGGGTTAAAAGAGAATTTTTAACCTGTTCTTCAAATTCATCTATCCGTGCTTGCATATCCTGAAAAAATGCTTTTCCATAGGATTCAGGTAGACTTTCGTTGATCTCACCAATCAACTGACGAACTTGCGATTCAGCATCTCCTCTGAGCTCCTCCAGAGCAAGGTGAGCAGCATCAAGGAAGTTTTTCGCATCATCGCCTAACAGATAGCCACTAAAGCCATTGAGCGAATCAAATGCACTGCTGCGGAGTTTAAACAAAGGAATATTTAGATTGGCAATCAAATTCTGGTTGGTTTCGATGATCAACGCTGGGTCTAGTTCATCACCAAGGTATACTCTGGCAGCCGCGGTCGATCGCTTAAGTAGGCTCTCATAAAAGCTCTTATTCGATTTTTTACTTGTGTTGATCAGAGTATACACCAACTCATCGGCAAATGCGGTAAGCCCATTGCGAACCTGAGTCCCAAGTACCTTGATCTCGGTATGCTGACGAGCTTCTATACCGCCACCCCAAGCCCAGTTGGCAATTTTTGCAGTGATGCTATCGCGCATTTCCGTGCGTGATTCCGATTTTTCACTAGTTGCCGCCTTGATTCTGTTAGTGGTCTTCTGATAATAAAACTCAATATCAACTTCAAGTTTCTTTTTCAGACCTGCGCAAAACTCATCTGCAGAATCGAAAAAAACCGTATCGAGCTTATCGGCACCTTCAATCACAAGGTTAGCCATCTTGCGTCGCTGTTCCTTCAAGCCCTTAATACCGGAAATGTCAGCGCTGCGAATTTTTTGATACTTGAATTGAGTAAAATTCAACAACTCGACCCGAAATGCTTCTAAAGCCGTGACCTTGGCACTAATCAACTCGTTGTATCGATTCGCAATAATTCGATCTTTTTGAGCCCGTACATTCATCAAAACGGAGCGTAGCGCTTCAGTATTAGCAAGTAAATTGAGATTGGCATGGCAGCGTTCGGCATTATCTGGCACAAAGAAATCAGGATAATTTACACGTAAGTTGTCCCACGCTTTACGTTCGCCACTATCCCACTTGCTCTGCTGGTCCAAACGAACCGAAAGACTATGACACATGCCTGAAGTGTGTAACACGCTGCCTGCACCTCGCTCTATCAACGCGTCAAAGGTAGAGCCAATTTCAGGCTGCTGGACTTTCAAGCGCTGCAAAGTATCAATCATGTGACTGCTGAGAGTCTGGATGATTTTATCCAACGCTCCTTGAAGCGTATTGTGACGAATTTCACTACCATAAAGTTGGTTATCGACTTGACTGGCGATCAAGACCAGCTCCTGAAGGCCCTCTTTCTGCGTAATCCGGCTCATCACCTCGATATCTTGCTCACTAAGAAACTGTCCGGCAGGGCTGACGATAAAAATCACATCGCAATTCTTGAGCAAGGCAACCGTGCGCTCTTCGCGAGACTGCACAGGGTCGTTCAATCCAGGCGTATCAATAACTCGTATATTACGAAGCGTATCGAGCGGAAGAAATATGTCAACACTTTTAGTTAGCGGCATATATTTGCCGTCGGCACTTACGTACTCCAGCAAGCTAGTAGCGAGCATTTGCGCATCTGTTGCCTCGAGACGCCCTAAGTTAGCGAGAGACTTAAAATCGACACCTGAATTCCGAATTCTTTGCCACTGATCATGTGCCGCAGCCAGTGCCTGTTCACTTTGAAGAGCACGCCGTGCAATTTTTTCAACGTCGGCAAGAAACTGCGCGTCCTGGCAATGACTCTCACTGCGCTGACGGCGCTGGCTAAGCGACTCGAAGGCGCGTGCCTTTTCTTCGAGTAAACGTTCCTCATATCTGATTGCATTTAGCTCGATGATTTTCTGATCAGACTCACTGTAGAACTCAACTTCTGCACAAAAGGACTCACCATAGGTCAGAGTTGTTAGAGCCGCAGTCATAGGCGTCGCCGCTCGTGGCAAAATGGCATGGCCGTCGAATATTAGCGCATTGAGCAGGGAAGATTTTCCTGCTTTTACACGACCTACAACACCAACCTGAAGCAAGCGATTTTCTTCAACTAATCTAGCGAATGCATTACTTAGTTCCCTTGGACTTTCGATCGCGTGTTTGTTGCGCAGGTGAGTAATATCTTTCTCAATTTCGGAACTATAATTCTCCATCCATTGATGAAGGCGTTTGCTCAGATCCAAGACGTGTTGTTCAGTCATTATTCCTCCAGATAAAGCGTTTGTTTGGCCAGTTGTTGAATCTGCTCTCTTGCATGAATCAGTGTTGCAATCTGCAACTTTGCAAGTTCGGTATCATCACTTCGGCCTGTGACCAGCTCATCGATGAGTTTCTGTTTTTCTCCGATCTCACGCTCAAACTCTATGCTGACTTGAGCCACCATCACTTCCATCTGCTCAGCCAGCAATGCTGGCAGACGGTCTCGCAGCTCTCGCTTAACGGAGGGGATAACTTCGTTAATCACTTTCTGCTGAACCTTCTCGCGTTGTCGTCCCTCGTTGAAAAAATTTAAAATTTGCGGGAGAAAAATAATAGCGAGTTCAATTAATGGATTAACTACGGTGGTCGTGACTGCCAGAACAGTCGCTAAACCTTGGTAGCCAATTTGAGGCAATGGCATTCCTTTTTTCCATTTCTTTTCTTCTTTTAATCGCTTTAATTCATTCTCATTGTACTCCGACAGTGTTTTACTCCAGTAACCTAAGGCCTCTCCAGTTTTCTGCAGGGTACGATTTATACTATCGGTAACTTGTCCCAACCAGTTGGCATCATTACTGAATTGGCCCATGCTCTGACCTAGGTCACCGATGGCTTTAGAAAAATCCGCAACGACCGAGCGACTAAAAATATCCATTTCCGCCTTAACTGTTCTTGTCATCGAGCCTCGGACCACTTCTGATACCACACGCGAAAAAGAGTCCGGATTACTCGACAAATAAGCATTAACCAATTCCGATTGAGCGTTATCAAGCTCACGACCAACCATATTAAGGCAGCTATCGACAGCGCGGCTTAACTGTCGCCCGCGTAAATCTTCAAGAATATCATCACGCTTGCGCTTGATCTGTCGAACACCATTTGCCAGTTCGCTCAAAGCATACTCATTCTCTGTTTGGCTTTTTTTCAATGCGGTCAAAGCTAGATTGATCTGACTAAGCAGTGAATGCGTCAAATCTTTCAATCGATCTTCAAAGACTTGGCGAACGATTTTTTCTGAGTCCAAACGTGCAAGAATTTTTGCCAGTTTTATATCAGCATCGAGCCCAACCTTGGTCAGCGGCAGTGTGTTGGCAAAATTCATCCTGATTTGTTCATCGATAAGCTCTGCGACTTCTTGCACTTGCTCATCAGACCGCAGATTAGTCTTGTTGAGTAAAAAGGTGAATTCACGTCCGTAGGTTTGCAGGTCATCCAGTTGGCGCAACATCGACTGCGTTAAGTTTCCGTCCTCAACGCTAGTTACAACGATGAAGTGCACACCGCGCGGCAAGTAATATGCAATCGCTTTGTTGTGACTAGTTAACGATGAGCCAAAGCCCGGCATATCAACGAGGACCAGCGACGGTAAGGCTTTGAGCTGCGGGTTGTCTAAATGCAACTGCAGGTGAGAAAATTCACTCGCTCGAGTCTTTATTCCTGCAAGCGCGCTGACGTCCAAACGCTCGCTAGTTCCATCCAAGTGAACGGCTATCAGGTGCTGGTCTTTGTTATAGCGGAGCTCAGTGGCCAACTCGGTTTCAGGTGTCAATCCCACGCTCAAAATTTCTGCCCCAAGAAAAGCGTTCAGCAAGCTGCTCTTGCCTGCGCTGTACGCACCAATGACCGGAACGAGCAATTCAGTATGTTCGATATCATTTTTTAGTCGCGCTACATCATCAAGCTGGATCAAGGTTTTCGCGAAGAGCGGGGGAATCAACTCAAGATACTCGAGGTAAGTTTTTTTAGTTTTTAACATGAGAAATATAGATCCTTTTACTTATCAAATTTTTAATGTAATCAATGGATATACTTAGCTCTTCAATGAATTAAACTTGCTCATTATTGGGCAAATCCACGCGTCAATCACACACCGCAACCCCTGCATCAAATCCATGTGCCACTCCACCGGCTCCAATATCCTCACATGTGGTAACCAATACCGCACCACTGGTAGCACCTGTTGCGGGTGGCTGGCTTGCGCACGAACCGTCAGCGATCCATCGGAATTGGTGTACTGTGTCTGATTCGGCAGTAAGGGGCGGCGGGTGAAGTAGTGCGCCACTTCGGCATCGACGCGAAGCAGCACTTCCGTGACATCCTGCGTGAACCAGACGTCCTCCTTGCGGTTGATGTAATCAATGTGCGCGGCATCGGGCCTAAAAGCTTTTTCAGCATCGACAGCCAGATCGTTAATGAGGGCAACACTGAAGTTCTTCAGCTTCCCCACCTCAGTCGCCGCCAGATACCACACGCCCAAGCGGTGGATCAGCCGGTAGGGCTGAACCTGGCGGGGTTTGTTTTTGTAGGTGAAGCGGCATTCGTGCCGCGCAGTAATCGCCGCCTGAAGCTGGCGGAAATCGGCGGTCTGGCTGCGTAAATCCTCAGCCGGTATCGGTTGCACGCGGGTGCTGCGCTGGGATTTTGGGGTCGCGATCTGGTCCAGCAGATAGCCCCGGCTGGTATCGGGAAAAAGCTGGCGTGTGCCCGCCAGATCGGCATATTCATCGAGATACTGCGTGGGAACGGTGCTGCGCGCTTGCGCGGTCAGGCGCCACTGGCCGCTGGCATCGCGTTCGACCACGCCCTGCAGGCGCTGACCCAGATCGCGCTCGATGGTGCGCACATCGACCTGAAATTGCTCAGCCAACCTGTGCTTGTCCAGCGCCACGCCTTGGTGCAGCAAGCCCAGAATCTGCGAGATGCGAAAGGCCAACTTCTCGCCCTTGGATGCGCTGTCAGTTCGGCGGGAGTCTGTGGGCGTCGTCATGGCAGCGCGGTGGAGTGGCGATGGCTGACTTTATCCAGCAGCAACGACAGGATGTGTCGCTACAGCAGACAACGATGCGGCACCAAGGCCTGCGAAGCGTTCAAGTGGAGATGTGGGTGCGGTCTTGATCGGCATTGTGCAAAGGCGACATCACGGGAATGCATCTTTTATATCCGCCCAAGATCAGGGGTCAAGGCAGAAACTGAGGTAATTACCGGGTTATCACGGGGGTCAAAGGGGCGGACTGTGGCTGCTAGCGCAGCACGCTGCGTTGCAAAAAAAGCCTCGACATCCTCATTTGAAACGAGATTGCCCTCTTGGGCTGATGCGCGGGCGGCATCAACCTTCGCCTGCAAAAATGCGTGGTAACAGCTACTTTGCTGATTGATCATGAGTCCTCCTTGATCACTTTTCAGACTCGCTTTAGTGTCGGCCATAACTTTCAGCAACGCCGGGTTGCCGCCCCAACCCTCACCCCACCAGCCGCCCCGCCATCTCGAAATCCGCAGGCCAGGTCAGCTTGAAGTTGCGGGCATCGCCCTCCACCAGGCGCGGCTTCAGGCCCAGGGCTTCGATGGCGCTGGCCTCGTCGGTGGTGCCGCTGTGGCGCTGCTGCAGGGCGCGGGCGAGGAGCTCCAGGCGGAACATCTGCGGAGTCTGCGCGGCCCACAGGCCACGGCGGTCTACGGTGGTTTCGCTGCGCGCGGCAGCGTTCTCGCCCGATGAAGATGACGCCGGAGCGGCGCGCTTGAGCGTATCAGCCACCGGCAGCGCCAGCAGGCCGCCGACCGGGTCATGGCGGCACTGCGCGATCAGGCGGCTGACGGCCTGCGGCGGCACCAGGCAGCGCGCGGCGTCGTGGACCAGTACCCAGTCGTCCGCCCGGGCGCCCACGGACTGAAGGGCCGTCAGACCCGCCGCGACGGTGTCGGCGCGTTCGGCGCCACCGACACAGGCCAGGTGCAGGGGCCGCGCCAGATCAGCCAGACGCGGCGCGATCTGCGGCGCAAACACCGCATCGCCCGGCGCCAGCACCAGCAGCGTGGCGTGCAGTTCGGGCACCGCCGCCAGGGCGCGCAGCGTGTGCTCGACCACGGTGCGCCCAGCCAGATCCGCATACTGTTTGGGCCCACCCTGCCCGGCACGCACGCCCACGCCAGCACAGGGCACCAGCGCCCAGAAGCGTTCGCTTGCGGGCGGTATTGTCGGCGCCGTCATGCCTGCCCCCGGCGGCGGTCCGGGCGCTGGACGAGCAGCGTCGGGAAGGTCACGGGCAGCAGATCGGGGTAATCGCGGCAGAAATGCAGACCGCGGCTTTCGTGACGCTGCAGGGCGCTGCGCACGATCAGGCCCGCGCAGTCGACCAGGTTGCGCAGCTCCAGCAGGTCGCGGCTGACGCGGAAGTTGGCGTAGTAATCGTGGATCTCGGCGTGCAGCAGCTCGATGCGGTGCAGCGCGCGCTCCAGGCGCCGCGTCGTGCGCACGATGCCGACGTAGTTCCACATCATCAGGCGCAGCTCGTCCCAGTTGTGGGCAATGACGACCTGCTCGTCGGCGTCCTCGACCTGGCTTTCGTCCCAAGGCGGCAGCACGGGCGGCGGGCCGGCAGGCTGATCCAGGATGGCGCCCGCGCAGGACCGGCCCAGCACCACGCATTCCAGCAGCGAATTGCTGGCCAGGCGGTTGGCGCCGTGCAGACCGGTGCAGGAGGTCTCGCCGACCGCGTACAGCCCCGGCAGATCGCAGCGCCCGGACAGGTCGGTGACCACGCCGCCGCAGGTGTAGTGCGCCGCCGGAACCACCGGAATCGGCTGTGTGGCGATGTCGATGCCCAGCGCCGCGCAGCGCGCGTGGATGGTGGGAAAGTGCTGCAGCAGGTGCTCGCGGCCCAGGTGGCGGGCGTCCAGCCAGACGCAGTCCAGACCGTGTTTCTTGATCTCGAAATCGATGGCACGGGCGACGATGTCGCGCGGCGCCAGCTCCAGGCGCGCATCGTGGCGGTGCATGAAACGCTCGGGGTGAATCTGGCCATCGGCGTCGCGCAGCGGCAGCAGCAGGTGCGCGCCCTCGCCACGCAGCGCCTCGGTGATCAGAAAGCTGCGCTCCTGCGGGTGATACAGGCAGGTCGGGTGGAACTGGATGAATTCCATATTGCCCACGCGGCAGCCCGCGCGCCAGGCCATGGCGATGCCGTCGCCCGTCGACGTGTCCGGATTGCTGGTGTATCGGTAGACCTTGCCCACCCCACCCGACGCCAGCACCACGGCGCGAGCGGCCAGGGTATGGACGCTCTGCGTGGCCAGATCCAGCGCGTAGACGCCGTGGCAGCGCGGCGTGCCGCTGCGCGCGGGGTCGGTGTGGCGGTCGGTGATGACGTCGATGGCCATCCAGTGCTCGCGCAGCTCGATGCCGGGGTGGGCGCGGGCGGCGCGAAGCAGCGCGTCGTGGATGGCCTTGCCCGTGGCGTCGGCCGCGTGCGCGATGCGGCGCACCGAATGGCCGCCTTCACGCGTCAGGTGCAGTCCCAGCGGTCCGCTGGGGTCGGGCGAAAAGCCCACGCCCTGCTGCACCAGCCAGGCGATGGCCGAGGCGCTGTTTTCGGCGATGACCTGCGCCACATGCTCATCCACCAGCCCGGCGCCCGCGTCCAGGGTGTCGCGCACGTGCGCGGCCACGCTGTCGTCCTGGCCCAGCACACCCACAATCCCGCCCTGCGCCCAGGCAGTGGCGCCCTCCTCCAGCCGCCGCTTGGCCAGCACCCGCACCGGGACGTGGTCGGCCAGGTGCAGCGCAACCGTCAGCCCGGCCAGGCCTGCGCCCACGATCACCACGGGCAGCCCCCCGGATCCAGACAGTTCGCTGGAAGCCCTGGTGTGGGCGGCAGAGTCGGGCGTCACGTTCATGGCGGCATCCAGGCGGGGTTGGCAAGGGCCACAATGGCCCTGCCCGCGACTATACCTGCGCGCCAGGCTGGCCTTTGCGGGCCTCGTGGCGTAGAATGCGGATTCCTTTTCAGGGGCCGACCTGGTTTCGACGTGGGTGCGGATCTGGATCAGGGCATGCCGAGCACCAGTCCGCTCGTAAATCCACTGGAAAAAACCAACTGCAAACGAAGAACGTTTCGCAATCGCCGCTTAAAACCGGCGCGCCTTTCAACCGCTTGGCCATAGGCGGTGTCTGAGTCGCAAGACAAAGACTGAAAGGTCATTTTTATGGCCTGGATACACCTCGGGTTGCGAGGGGTGTGTCGAGATTCACAGCAACTGGCTCAAAACGCAGCGTGCTCTTGCGCGGCGCCAAGGCGAGATCCAAATCAATGAGCTAAGCATGTAGAACTGGCCGGTGATGGCTGACGGACGGGGGTTCAATTCCCCCCGGCTCCACCAAACTGACTTCCGCCAACGTCCGCAGAAGTCCAAAAGCCTCAAGTTTTCAACGACTTGAGGCTTTTTTCTTGCCCGCTTCAGTCTGAGCACGTCCACTGAAGCCTGTAAACAGCCTCGCTGGAAACGAGCACAGAGGGTCTCCAAATCGATGAACCGGCTTAAAGCTCCTTTAAGGGCTCTCTTGCCACCCCAGTAAGCCACTGACAGGAGAGCCTGAACGCCCTCAGCAGCGCCTGTGCTCCAGCGCCGGCAACTGGCTGCGCACTTCGGCGAGGCGCTCGCGGCTGAGGGTGCCCACCACCGCGCCGACGCCCGTGCCGCGCAGCACCTGAACCTCGCCCCACGGGTCGATGAGCTGGCTGTGCCCCCAGGTGGCGCGGCCGTTGTCGTGCACGCCGCCCTGGGCGCTGGCCAGCAGCCAGGTCTGGTTTTCGATGGCGCGGGCGCGCAGCAGCACGTCCCAGTGCGCGCGGCCGGTGGTCGCGGTGAAGGCAGCGTTGACGCACAGCAGATCGCAGGCCTGGGGCGTCATCATCTGGCGGAACAGCTCGGGGAAGCGCAGGTCGTAGCAGATGGCCAGGCCCACGCGCCAGGTGCCGCCGTCGCGGTCGCTGCAGTCAAAGGTGCAGGGCTGCTGGCCGGGCGTCAGGACGCGGGCTTCGTCGTAGCTCTCGCGGCCGTTGTCGTAGGCGAAGAGGTGCATTTTGTCGTAGCGCGCCGCGCGCGAGCCGTCGGGCGCGTAAACCAGCGCGCTGTTGTAGACGCGCCCGGCCTGCGGCGCGCGCAGCGGCAGCGTTCCGCCCACCAGCCAGAGGTCCAGACGCTGCGCCTGCGCCGCCAGGAAATCCTGCAGCGGGCCGTTGCCGTCGTCTTCGGCGATGGCCAGTTTGTCCGTGTCCTGGCGGCCCATCAGGCAGAAGTATTCAGGCAGCAGCGCCAGACGCGCTCCTTCAGCGGCGGCGCGCTCCAGCCCCTCCTGCGCCTGGCGCAGGTTGCGGGCCACGTCCTGGCCGGAAATCATCTGGATGGCGGCAACTTTCATGGCAATTTCTCCTATTTCCCTGTTACGCCCAAGACTTCTTTACAGACACCCGACTGCGCCCAGGGGCAGCCGTGACGCTGACGGCAAGCTGAATCCGGCTGGGGCACAATCCCTGCATCCTGTCTTCCTGCGGGGCACGGTCAACCCGGTCGCCCACGCCGCATCTTATGCCAGTCAACGACATGACCCTGCCCCGTCCCCGGGGCGCCAGTGCCGATCACAGCCGTTTCGTGCAGCGCGTCCGCCGCCGCTACGAGCTGGACATGCCCCTGCTGCCCGCCGGACTGCCCGATCGCCACAGCCTGATCGCCTGCGTCCAGGCGCTTCAGGCCCAGAGCCATGATCTGGGCGCCGCGCTGCGCATCACCCGCCAGCTGGCGCTGGAGCGCCTGGCGGTGCTGGACACCGAAGACAACGCCAGCCTGCGCGACATCACCCGATCGGTCACCGAACTGGCCGAAACCGCGCTCAACCTGGCGCTTGACGAGGCCTTGGCCCAGGCCGACGCGCTCTACGGCCCGCCGCTCAACGAGGCGGGCGAGCGCATCGATTTCTGGATCCTGGGCATGGGCAAGCTGGGCGGCAAGGAGCTGAACGTCTCGTCCGACATCGACCTGATCTACGTTTACGAGGAAGACGGCCAGACCCGCCCCAAGCCCGGCAGCACCGCCAAAAGCGTCAGCGCACACGAGTATTTCGCGCAGGTGGCACGCCGCCTGTCCACCCTGGTTGGCGACACCACCGAGCACGGCTTCGTCTTCCGGGTGGATCTGGACCTGCGGCCCAACGGGCAGTCCGGCCCCATCGCGGTCAGCATGGCCATGCTGGAGGAGTATCTGCTGGTCCAGGGCCGCGAGTGGGAGCGTTTCGCCTGGCTGAAAAGCCGCGTGATCGCGCCCTGGGCCTCGGTCAGCAACGGCCGCGCCCTGCAGCTGCGCAGCCTGGTCTCGCCCTTTGTCTACCGCCGCTATCTGGACTACAGCATTTTCGAAGCGCTGCGCCTGTTGCACCGCAAAATCCGCGAGGACCACACCCGCCGCGCCGCCGGGCGCCCGCTGCGCGCCTGCGACGTCAAGCTGGCGCGGGGCGGCATCCGCGAGATCGAGTTCATCGTCCAGCTGCTGCAGGTGGTGCGCGGCGGGCAGTTTCCGGAGATCCGTTCGCGCTCCACCCTGCCCGCGCTGGACAAGCTGGCCGCCAAAGGCCTGATCACCCCGGCGACGGCGCGCCAGCTCGCCGCCGATTACACCTTCCTGCGCCGCACCGAGCACCGCATCCAGTTTCTGGACGACCAGCAGACGCACACCCTGCCCGCCGAAGACCGCGATCTGGACTGGATTGCGCGCAGCCTGAACGACCCGGATCTGGCCAATGGCTGCGATCTGATGAACCGCTACAACGAGGTGCGCGAGCGCGTCAGCACCGAGTTCGACGCCCTGCTGCACGACGGCCAGGCCCCGGGAGAATGCCGGAACTGCCAGAACCAGGCCGTGCCGGTGGACAGCCCCGCGCTGCTGCAGCGCCTGCCCGACAGCTTCGCCGAACAGGTGCGCGTGTGGGTGCAGCAGCCGCGCATCCAGGGTCTGTCCGACGCCGCGCGCCTGCGCCTGGGCAAGCTGCTGGTGCTGACGGGCAAGGCGCTGGAAGCCGGGCAGTGCCCCACATCCAGCGGCCAGCGTTTTCTGGACTGGGTCGGCAGCCTGGGCGGCCGCGAAAGCTATCTCGCCCTGCTGGTCGAGCGCCGCGACGTGCTCGACCGCCTGCTGCGCGTGCTGGGTTTTGCACGCTGGCCCATGCGCTATCTGAACACCTATCCGGGTGTCATCGACGAGCTGGCCGACAACCAGGGCATGGCCATGCGCTTTGACCGCGCCAGCTTCGACGCCAATATGGCCAGCCGCTACGACGCCCTGACCCGCGCGGGCGAGGACACCGAAGAAGCGCTGCTGGACACCCTGCGCCGCGCCCACCAGTCCGAGGTTTTCGCGACCCTGGTGCGCGAGGTCGATGGCCGCATCGCGGTTGAAGAGGTCGCGGACGATCTCTCCCTGCTGGCCGACGCCATGCTGGATGTCAGCCTGCGCTGGGCCTGGCAGCACCTGCGTCAGCGCCACCGGCCCGCGCCGCGCCTGGCCCTGATCGCCTACGGCAAACTGGGCGGCAAGGAGCTGGGCTACGGCAGCGATCTGGATCTGGTCTTTCTGTACGACGACAGCCAGGAAGACGATCCGGACGCCGCGCAGGAGATTTACACCCGCTTCGTGCGCAAGCTGATCGGCTGGCTGACGCTGCGCACCAACGCGGGCGCGCTGTTCGATATCGACACCGCGCTGCGGCCCAACGGCAATTCGGGGCTGCTGGTGTCGTCGATGGCGTCCTACGCGCGCTACCAGCAGGGGCGCGGCAGCAACACGGCCTGGACCTGGGAACACCAGGCGCTGACCCGCGCGCGCTTCTGTGCGGGGGAGCCCGAGCTGGCCGCGCAGTTTGACCAGGTCCGCCGCGAGGTGCTGTCCAGCCCGCGTGACCGCGCCGCGCTGGCACAGGAGATTCTTTCCATGCGTGACAGGGTCCGCGCCGCCACGCCCGTCCCTGCGAATACGTTTGATCTGAAGCACAGCGTGGGCGGCATGATGGACGCCGAGTTCACCGTGCAGTTCCTGGTGCTGGCGCACAGCAGCGATCACCCGGCGCTGATGGATAACGCAGGCAACATCGCCCTGCTGCAGCGCGCCGAAAGCATGGGTCTGCTGCCCGAAGGCGTGGGTCACGCCGCCGCCGATGCCTACCGCGAACTGCGCGCCCGCCAGCACCAGGCGCGGCTGGACGAAAGCAGCGCCCCGATTGCGCCGGACAGCGTCGCTGCGCCCACTGCCGCCATCCGCGCCGCCTGGCAGGCGGTGTTTGGCCGCTACGCACAAGTCGCCTCCGCCGCTTGAAACCCCAGCGCCCGGCCCCCCAACACGGCGGCCTGGCGCTCTGGCTGGCCCTGAGCACGCTGCTGGCGCTGCTGTCCATGGCCGTCGCCGCGCGGCCCGCACTGCGCCCTGATCTGGCCTGGGAAGCCAGCCGCTTCGCCAGCCAGCCCTGGCGCGCCTTCACGGCCGCGCTGGTCCACTGGTCCACGATGCACCTGGTGCTCAACCTGTGCGGCGTCGCCGTCCTGGCCCTGTGGGCTGCCGCCACCCGCGTCACCCGCCGCGCCGCCCTGGCCTGGGCGCTGGCCTGGCCGCTGACACAGATATTCCTGCTCCTGCGCCCCGACTTGCCCCCTTACGGCGGCCTGTCCGGCGTGCTGCACGCCGGCACCCTGCTTGCCACCCTGCCCCTGCTGTCTGGCGATCAGCCCCTGCGCGTGCGCGTCCTGGGCTGGACCGCCCTGGTGGCCCTGACAAGCAAAGTCCTGCTCGAACACCCCTGGGGCGCCGCCGTGGTTGTGACTGCGCACCTGGATGTGCCCGTCGCGCCCATGGGTCATGCGGGCGGGTTACTCGCGGCGGGCGTGGCGTGGGGGGTGACGGGGGTGTGGGTCAGGTGGCGGGAGCGGTTTGCTTGATGGGGTTTGTGGAATAGAATGAATCTGAATTCTGAGATTGGGTTGTGGCTCAAAAACCGTCAGCGCTGCGCATTGAGGCCTGAGTTTTTCGGATCACTACTGATGCGGATCCGGTTTTCGCGCACTCAAGGAATAGACGGCCTTGAGAGTGATTTTTAAATTGGCATCCGCTTGACATCAGTAACATTATTGCTGCGTCATAATCATTAAGCTAAGTGCAAACTATTTTGCCCGGCCAGCTATGCCAATTGATTCTTTAAATTTTGTACATTTCATTCAAGCGCAAGATTTCCAATACCAGGATGCCCTTGACGAGCTTCGCGCTGGCCACAAAGAGACCCACTGGATCTGGTTCATATTTCCGCAACTCAAAGCGCTTGGGCGTAGCACCATGGCGCGTCGTTATGGCCTGGAAAACGCTCAGGAAGCCGTCGCATATTGGGCGCATCCAATTTTGGGCCCACGCCTGCGTGAGTGCATTCAAACGATACTTGCATTGGAAGGTAAATCTGCAGCCGAGATACTTGGAGACATTGATGCGCTAAAATTCAGATCTTGTCTGACCTTGTTTTCGGCCGCCCTTCCTTCCGAGCCGTGCTTTGTAGAGGCTCTTGATCGCTACTATCAGGGCAGTCTTGATCCCTTGACCCTTGAACTTCTTCAGCGTGGCGATGCTTGAAATGGATTTTTGCCCGATTTGCTTGTGAATAACTTACCCAACTCTGAGTGACACCCGCCAGAATAACCCGCTCCACCCTCAGGGTATCCCATGGTCGGTCATCATGATCGCCTGTTTTCACTCAAAGGACACCCCATGAGCACCTCCTGGCCCCAGTATCACCCCAGCATGGTTTATCGACGCCTGGGCCGCAGCGGCCTGAAAGTCAGCGCGCTGTCGCTGGGGTCGTGGATCACCTACGCCAACCAGGTGGACGTGCGCGCCGCGCGCGAAATGATGGCCGCCGCGTTTGACGCGGGCGTCAACTTCTTCGACAACGCCGAGGTCTACGCCGACGGCGCCAGCGAAACCGTCATGGGTCAGGCGCTGCGCGAACTGGGCTGGAACCGGCTGGATTACATCGTCTCCAGCAAATTCTTCTGGGGCATCGAGGCCGCGCGCGGCCACCAGGAGAACCGCAAGGACACGCTCAACCGCAAGTATCTGCTGGGCTCGGTCGATGCCTCGCTCAAGCGGCTGGGGCTGGATTATCTTGATCTGATCTACTGCCATCGGCCCGACCCGCACACGCCGCTGGAGGAAACCGTCTGGGCGATGCACGACATCATCCAGCGCGGCAAGGCGCTCTACTGGGGCACCAGCGAGTGGAGCGCGGACGAGATTCGCGGCGCCGTGGCCATCGCGCGCCAGCACCACCTGCACGCGCCGGTCGTCGAGCAGCCGCAGTACCACCTCTTCCACCGCCGCCGGGTCGAGCAGGAATACGCCCGCCTCTATGACGATGTTGGCCTGGGCCTGACCACCTGGAGCCCGCTGGCCTCCGGCCTGCTCAGCGGCAAATACCGCGCCGGCATTCCGGCGGACAGCCGGGGCGCGCGCCCGGAACTGGGCTGGTTGCAGCAGCACCTGACCGATCCGCAGCGCAACGCCGCCGTCGCCCAGCTGGAAACGATTGCGAAAGAGCTGGGCGGCAGCGTCGCGCAGCTGGCCATCGCCTGGGTGGCGCACAACCCGCGCGTCAGCAGCGTGATCACCGGCGCGTCGAAAATCGGGCAGCTGCACGACAACCTGGGCGCGCTGGCCCTGCTGCCCCAGCTGACGCCGGAGGTGATCCAGCGCATTCAGGCCATCACCGGCCCGCTGGACGATCTGGCCTGATCAACCCGCGTCAGCGTCCGGGGCCACGACGGCTTCGCCGCGTGGCCCGCCCAGAACGCCGTCCACATAAAGCCAGCGCCCGTCTTCGCGCACAAATTGGCTGATTTCAGCCATGCGGCCTGCGTGGCCGCCACCCTGCCCCACGCGGCGCCAGCGCGCCACGAAAGACACGGTGGCGCTGTCCGGGCCGGTGGGCGTGTGCTGCTGCACCGTCAGGCCCAGCCAGCGCGTGCCCTCCAGCACATCCAGCGGATCGGGGCAGGTGTCGGGGTGCCAGGTCGCCCGGATGTAATCCGCACGCAGCAGCACGAAGGCGCTGTAGCGCGATCGCATCAGGCGCTCGGCGTCGGGGGCCAGCGCACCGCCGTCCAGATAAGGGCCGCAGCAATCGGCGAAGGCCACGGGCGTCTGGACGATGCGGCCTTTGCGGTCGCGCAAGGGCGCTGTGCGTCCGCAGGGACAGGGTGCTGTCGGCGCCAGGCTCAGCGGCGCGGGGGTGGAATCGCCCGGCAAAGCCGCGCTCATGCGGCCGCCCGATACACGCGGGCACTCGAGATCAGATGATCAAACAGCCGCTGCTGGCCCGCATCCTGCGGGGCGGACAGCTCGGGGTGCCACTGCACCGCCATCAGTTCGGGGTGGCCGCTGAGCTCCACCGCTTCGATGATTCCGTCGGGCGCCCAGGCCACGGCCTGCAGGCCCGGCGCCAGTTCGGCGATGGCCTGATGGTGCCACGATTGCGTCGTCACCGACTCGCCGATCAGACCGGCCAGATGCGAATCGGGCGCCACACGGACCGCGTGCTCAATGGGCTCCATCTGCTGGCGGCGGTGCAGCGTGTCCTCGCCGACCACGTCGGGCAGGTGCTGGTGCAGCGTGCCGCCCAGCGCGGTGTTCAGGATCTGCAGCCCGCGGCAGATGGCCAGCAGCGGCAGGCGGCGCTCCAGCACGGCGTGGACCAGGGCCAGCTCGCTGGCGTCGCGCTCATCGCTGGTGTTGTAAACCGTGTCGTGAACGGCCGATTCGCCAAAGTGCGCAGGGGCAATATCCCCACCGCCAGTCAGCACGAGCGCGTCCAGACGCTCCAGCCAGGCGTCTACCGGGGCGGGGCTCACGGGCGGCAGCAGCACAGGAATGCCTCCGGCACGCTGCACCGCCAGCACATAGCTGGACGGCATGGTGAACTGGCCGCGGTCGTTGACCGGATAGGTGCTCAGGCCCACCAGCGGGGCATCGGGTGTCATCGGTATCTTCATAGGAGATTCAATGCAGCGTCGGGCGCGGCAGGTCGACCAGCACGCTGGCCCAGCCGTCGCTGGCTTCGACCTCCAGCCCCAGCGCGGCCAGCACGTCGCCCGCATCCGGCCCCAGGGCCAGCGGCCCGGACAGATCGGCGTCGGTCGCCTCGCGCACGGCGTGGACTTTCAGATCAAAGCGCAGCGCCATGCCGGCCAGCGGGTGGTTGGCGTCCAGCACGACGTGCTCGTCGTAGATTTCGGTGATCGTGTAGAGCGCATCCAGCGGCATGCCGCTGCTGATGTGCCCTTCAGGCAGGCCGCGCAGCTGCTGGCCAGCCTCGATGTCGCCCGCGAAGAGCGTGCGCGATTCAATGCACACGCCTTGGGCGTCGTAATCACCAAAAGCCTGATGCGGCTCCAGCTGGACGCGGGTCTCGAACCCGGCGGTCTGGCCGACCAGCACCTGCTGCAGCGCGGGCAGCAGCGGGCCGTCGTCGGCCAGCAGCACCTCGCGGGGGGTGTCGCAGTCGGCGAGCGCTTCATTGCTGGCGTCGGTCATGCGCCAGGACAGGGTGACCACACAGGGCAGGCGGATGTTCATCGCACTCGGGGCTATGATGCGGCGGGCCTGCACGCGGTGCAGGTCAGCCACTGTGATTGGGGTGAACCATTATGACAAATCCATCCGTCAGCGAACGCCAGGATCGCGATCTGGGCCAGCCCACCCCGCTGCTGGGGGGGTTGAGCCCTGCCGTTTTCATGCGCGACCACTGGCAGAAAAAGCCGCTGCTGGTGCGCGGCGCCTGGCCGGAGGTGCAGCCGCCACTGGACGCGGCGCAGCTGCGCCGCTGGTGCCAGCAGGAGGGCGTCGAATCCCGCCTGATCCAGCGCAGCGGCCCCGGCGACGAGGCCGGCTGGACGCTGAAACACGGCCCGCTCAAGCGCCGCGACTGGCCCGGGGATGGCGCCACGCGCTGGACGGTGCTGATGCAGGGCGTGGACACCCACCTGGACGCGGCGCGCGCCCTGCTGGACCGATTCGATTTCATCCCGGCCGCGCGGCTGGATGATCTGATGATCTCGCTGGCGGCCGATGGCGGCGGCGTCGGGCCGCACGTTGATGCCTACGATGTCTTTCTGCTGCAGGTCAGCGGACAGCGGCGCTGGCGCATCGGGCCGGTGGCGGATGCGCGCATTCGCCCCGGGCTGCCGCTGCGCATCCTGGCCGATTTCACGCCCACGGTGGACGAAGTGCTGAACCCCGGCGACATGCTCTATCTGCCGCCGCACTACGGCCATGACGGGATCGCCGTGGGCGACGGCTGCATGACCTGCTCGGTGGGCTTTCGCAGCCCGCGCGGGCTGGGCCTGGCCTCGCAGGTGCTGCAGCGCCTGCTGGACGATCTGGATCTGGACAGCGTCGCTTTTGACGACACCGAAAACCCCATCTACACCGACCCGGATCAGGCCGCCACGGCGCAGGGCGCGCGCATTCCGCCGCAGATGCTGGCCTTCATGCGCCAGCACCTGGCCCGCCTGCTGGACGAGGGCGACGCGCTGGGCGAGGCGCTGGGCTCGCTGCTCTCCGAGCCCAAACCGGACACCGTTTTTGACGCGCCCGGCAAAGTCTCCCCCACGAACGGCGGGGGTGTGCGGCTGGCGCGGGCCACGCGCATGCTGTATGGCGAGGGCGGCGCCCTGTTCATCAACGGCGAAAGCTTCGAGGCCAGCGGCCCGGATCTGCTGCTGCTGCAGCGGCTGGCGGATACCCGCCAGCTCGCTGCGCAGGACGTCCAGCGCCTCACGCCCGACGCCCGGGCCATTCTGCAGGACTGGCTGGATGACGGCTGGCTGCACGGCACATAACGCACTTGATGCATTTACACAACATGCCTAACCCGCAAATTTCGTTTTTCATCACGAAAAATTGAAGACATTAGGGTCATCCCTATAATTCGCCCCAGCAGAAGACGCTGCGACAGGTCGCAAGACCCTGCACTGTTTTCTACTGAACCGAAAAGATGAGAACCAGACTGGAACTTTTCTTGACGGGTCGTATCACAAACCTGCGTTTGTTTGCGTTGAAATAACGTCCCTCTGCCACTCTCAAAGGAAAATTCATGAACAAGTCGATTCTGCTCTCCGCCCTGATCGCCGCTGCCGCCCTGACCGCCTGCAGCAAGAAAGAAGAAGCCCCTGCCGCTGAAGCGCCCGCTGCAATGGCTCCGGCTGCTGAAGCACCTGCTGCAATGGCTCCGGCTGCTGACGCTGCTGCAGCCCCGGCTGCTGACGCTGCAGCCCCTGCCGCTGACGCCGCCAAGGATGCCATGGGCGCCGCCAAGGATGCGGCTGGCAACGCCATGGACGCCACCAAGGACGCTGCTGGCAACGCCATGAGCGCCGCCAAGGATTCCGCCGGCAACGCCATGGAAGCTGCCAAAGACGCCGCTGGCAACGCTGCCGACGCCGCCAAAGCTGCTGTGAACGACGCTGCCAACGCTGCTGCTGCCGCCACCGCTCCTGCCACCGAAGAAAAGAAGTAATTCTTTTTGAGGTTGCTGCCGGACTCGGGTCTGGTACTGCGCTAAAACCAGCCTTCGGGCTGGTTTTTTTATGCGCGACTGCTTTCTTTCGGTCCGGTGACGGCCCGGACTCGCACGGCACGAACCCCGGTCAGAACCCCTGCAATCAGCAGCCCGATACCCACCGCCTCCAGCAGCGAGGGCCAGCGGCCGGCCAGCGCATAGGCGTAAGTCAGTGCGCTGAGGGTTTCAAACACGATGAGCTGACCGGTCAGCGTCGTGGGCGTATTCTGGCTGGCGATATTCCACAGCAGTGTGCCCAGCCACGACGCCAGAACGCCCAGCGCCAGCATCCACAGCAGATAGTGCTCGGGGCGCGGACCGGCCAGCAGCGCACCAGCGGCAGATGGCCCGCTGAGCAGCGCGGTCACTCCCCAGACCCCGGCAAAACCCAGCACGGCCAGCGGCAGGGTGACCAGGCCCTGGGCCGTCGCCCAGGTGACGGCGCGGTGCTGCGGGTGCTGCTGCAGCCACTGCGCGTTGCGGATGGGGTACCAGGTCCAGGCCCAGACCGCACCCACCGCCACCGCCGCCCCGGCCAGCAGGTGCCAGCGCGCTTGCGTGCTGGACGCCAGGGCTGCCAGACGCTGCCACTGGTCGGTCTGCACGCAGGCCAGCCCCAGCGCGATGGCACCCAGCGGCAGCGCCAGGCGCCGCCAGGGCAGCCGCGCCTGACCGCCCCGCCCCTGCAGCCAGTTGGCCGCCAGCGGAATCACCACCGGCAGCGTCCCTATCATCAGCGAGGGCACGGGCACACCGGCCAGGCCAATCGCCGTCGCCAGCAGCGTGTAGTACAGAAAGTTGCCGATCAGCGACAGGCGCAGCGCGGCCAGCCAGTCGGCGCGGGCCAGACGCCGCAGCGCCTGCCACTGCATCAGCGCCAGCGGCAGGACGACCACGCCAAAGGCCGCGTAGCGCCCCAGCGTCAGCTGCCAGGCGCTGTAGTCGCCCAGCTGCTGCGGCGCCACGAAAACCAGGCCCCACATCAGCCCGGCGCCCAGCGCCGCCGCCACGCCCAGCAGCGTGCGCGGCGCGGCGGGCGTTGCGCTCAAGGCCGGGCTCCGGCGCCGAACAGATCGGTGTAAAGCGCATCACAGCGCGCCTGCACGGCCGCGTCCATGGTGATGGTGCGGCCCCATTCGCGGCTTGTTTCGCCCGGCCATTTGTGCGTGGCATCCAGACCCATCTTGCCGCCCAGACCGCTGGTCGGCGAGGCGAAATCCAGGTAATCAATGGGCGTGTTGTCGACCAGCACCGTGTCGCGCACCGGGTCCATGCGGGTCGTCATGGCCCAGACGACTTCCTTCCAGTCGCGGATGTTGACGTCATCATCCAAGACGATGATGAATTTTGTGTACATGAACTGGCGCAGAAAGCTCCACAGCCCCAGCATGATGCGTTTGGCGTGGCCGGGGTAGCTCTTTTTGATCGAGACCACCGCCAGACGGTAGCTGCAGCCTTCGGGGGGCAGGTAGAAATCGGTGATCTCGGCGAACTGCTTTTGCAGGATGGGCACAAAAACCTCGTTGAGCGCCACGCCCAGCACGGCGGGCTCGTCCGGCGGCTTGCCGGTGTAGGTGCTGTGATAGATCGGGTCGTCGCGGTGCGTGATGCGCGCCAGGCGCACCACGGGGAACCAGTCCTGCTCGTTGTAATAGCCGGTGTGGTCGCCGTAAGGGCCCTCCAGCGCGTGCAGGTAGCCGTCCTTCTCTTTCAGCGCAATGCCGTGGGCGCTGGTGCCGGTGTAGCCTTTTTCGGCGGGCGGAATATGCCCTTCCAGGATGATTTCGGCGGTGGCGGGCACCTGCAGCATCAGGCCGCCCTCGCCCACCTGCGTGCTGGCCAGCTCGGTGCGGCCCCCGCGCAGCAGACCGGCGAACTGGTATTCCGACAGGCTGTCGGGCACCGGTGTGACCGCGCCCAGCGTGGTCGCCGGGTCAGCGCCCAGCGCCACCGCCACCGGGAAAGGCTGGCCGGGGTTGGCGCGGGCGAACTCGCGGAAATCCAGCGCTCCGCCCCGGTGCGCCAGCCAGCGCATGATGACCTCGGTCGGCGAAATCACCTGCTGGCGGTAGATGCCCAGGTTCTGGCGCAGACGCGGCTGCGCGACCGACTGCGGGCCGCGCGTCACCACCAGCCCCCAGGTGATGAGCGGCGCCACGTCGCCCGGCCAGCAGTGCTGAATGGGCCACTGGGTCAGATCAATGTCAGAGCCCTCCAGCACCCCCTGCTGGCAGGCTGGGCGCGAGGTGGTGGCCGGTTTCATGTCCCACAGCGCCTTGGCCATGTGCAGCAGGCGCCCGGCGTCTTTGAGGCGGCGCGGGGGATCGGGCTCTTTCAGCGCGGCCAGCAGCTGGCCCACTTCGCGCAGCGCCGAAACCGACTCCGCGCCCATGCCCAAAGCCACCCGCCGGGGGGTGCCAAACAGGTTGGCCAGCACGCGGCGGCTGCGCAGTGGCTGGCCGGACGCCACCGGCGGCCGCGCTGCTGTTGCACCACTGCGACACATTTCCGGAGATAGATCACTCTCTTTGACAGATTCTGTCCTGACCTGGATCGGCGGCGGGTGACGCACCGAATCGAACATCAGTGCAGGCCCTTCGGCCTGCAGAACCCGGTCTGACAGCGCTGTCATCTCCAGATAAGTGGACACGGTCTGCGGCACGTGACGCAGTTCACCCTGGGCTTCGAGCTGGGCCAGGAAATCGCGCAAATCTCGGTATTTCATAGCTGCTGGTTATCAAAAAAAAAATTCATATCATTGACTGGTTATATTTGTTCTTCCTAGAATCCGGGAAATTCAACAGTTACCCTCTTGCCGACCCGCCACACAAGCCCCACAAAGGCTTGATTTACATGGGGTTGCGCATCGCCACCCCAGACGCCACCCGGCAGGATACTCCCGCATGATGACAGACCAGACCCCCACCTTCCCGCAGACTCCCGGACGCTGGCGCGATACTGCGCGCGCCGTGGCCGTGGTCTGCGGCGATGTGGGCCGGGGGGTGCGCGGTCTGGTGCGGCACGGTCTGGCAGCCACCGGTCTGGCGGTCGTTGCGGTGAGCGCTTATGGACTCTACAACACCGACTGGCGCCACCAGCAGCAGCAGCAGCTGATGGCCTGGCTGCAGACGCAGGCCGCCGAGCGCGAAGCCGTCCAGGCCGCACTGACGCCACCCGCCCCGGTCGATCCGGTGCAGCAGGCGCTGGCGGAAGTGGTGGACGCCGATGCCCTGACCCGCGTCAGTGCCACCCTGCCCACGCCGCTGACCAGCGAGCTGACCATCCCGCAGCGCCGTGTGGCTGACTGGCTGTCGCGCCGCTATCGCGTGGCGCCCGAAGCCATGGCCAGCGTGGTCAAGGAGGCCTGGCACATGGGTCGCACCGCGCAGCTGGATCCGACACTGATCCTGGCGGTGGTCTCGATCGAATCGCGCTTCAACCCCTATGCGCAGAGCCATGTCGGCGCCCAGGGCCTGATGCAGGTGATGACCGAGATCCACAGCGACAAATATGAGGGCTTTGGCGGCAACCTGGCCGCACTGGATCCGCTGACCAACCTGCGCGTGGGCGTGAAGGTGCTGCGCGAGTGCATCAACCGCGCCGGCAGCGTCGAGCGTGGACTGCGTTTTTACGTGGGCGCCGCCAACCTGGCCAGCGACGGCGGTTACGCCGCCAAGGTGCTGGGCGAGCAGACCCACCTGAAAGCGGTGCTGGCCGGCAAGCCCCTGCCGCCGACAGCGCCTTTCCTGATGGTCAGCGGCGCCGGTCCGCGCCAGACCCCGCCGCCGCCCCTGCCATTGCAGGCCAGCGCAGAAACCGCTCCGGCCCACGCCCACACCCAGCGTGGCGAGCACACCGCCAGCGCAGCCTTCACCACCCGGCCCGAGCCGCGCGATTTCCGCGCCACCCAGCTGGCCATGGCTGCACCCTGAGGGCACTTCAGCGGGCCGCAGCAGGCTGGCAGTGCGGGCGGATAGAATCGGGTTTCCTTTTTCATCTTCAGCCCGCGCCGCCATGTTCGACCGACAAAGCCACACCCTGACCGCCGTTGATCCCGAAATCGCCGCCGTCATCGCCCAGGAAAACCAGCGCCAGGAAGATCACATCGAGCTGATCGCCTCCGAAAACTACACCTCCCCGGCCGTGATGGCCGCGCAGGGCAGCCAGCTGACCAACAAGTACGCCGAAGGCTATCCTGGCAAGCGCTACTACGGTGGCTGCGAGTACGTCGATATCGCCGAACAGCTGGCCATCGACCGCGCGAAGAAACTCTTCGGCGCCGAGTTCGCCAACGTCCAGCCCAACAGCGGCAGCCAGGCCAATCAGGCCGTATTTTTCGGCCTGCTGCAGCCTGGCGACACCATCATGGGCCTGAGCCTGGCCGAAGGCGGTCACCTGACGCACGGCATGCCGCTGAACATGTCGGGCAAGTGGTTCAAGGTGGTCAGCTACGGCCTGGACGCCGCCGAAGACATCGACTATGACGCCATGGAGCGTCTGGCCCACGAACACAAACCCAAACTCATCATTGCGGGCGCGTCGGCGTTTGCGCTGCGCATCGATTTCGAGCGCTTCGCCAGGGTGGCCAAGGCCATCGGCGCTTACTTCATGGTCGACATGGCGCACTACGCAGGCCTGATCGCTGCCGGGGTCTACCCCAACCCGGTGCCGCACGCCGATGTCGTCACCACGACCACGCACAAAAGCCTGCGCGGCCCGCGCGGTGGCCTGATCCTGATGCGCGGCGAAGAGGTCGCCAAAAAAATCAACTCGGCCATCTTCCCGGGCATCCAGGGCGGACCGCTGATGCACGTCATCGCGGGCAAGGCGGTGGCCTTTCACGAAGCGCTGCAGCCTGGCTTCAAGGCCTACCAGCAGCAGGTGCTGGACAACGCCCGCGTTCTGGCCGACACCCTGATCGAGCGCGGCCTGCGCATTGTCAGCGGCCGCACCGAAAGCCACGTGATGCTGGTCGACCTGCGCCCCAAAAATCTGACCGGCAAAGAGGCTGAAGCCATCTTGGGCAGCGCGCACATGACCTGCAACAAGAACGGCATCCCCAACGATCCGCAAAAACCCATGGTGACCAGCGGCATCCGCCTGGGCACCCCGGCGCTGACCACGCGCGGTTTCGGGGTGGACGAGGCCCGCGCCACAGCCCACCTGATCGCCGACGTGCTGGACGCCCCGCACGACCCGGCCGTCATCGAAGCCGTGAAGGCGCGCGTGCGAGAGCTGACGCAGCGCTTCCCGGTCTACCGCTGATCGGTCCGGCCCTTCGGATCGCCGCCGCCCCGCGATGCACTGCCCCTACTGCCGTCACAGCGACACCCAGGTGATGGAAACCCGGGTGTCGGACGACGGCAGCACCGTGCGCCGCCGCCGCCGCTGCACCGCGTGCGAGCGGCGATTCACGTCCTACGAGCGCGCCGAAATCGACATGCCCGTGGTCGTCAAGAAAGACGGCACGCGCACCGATTTTGACCCCGCCAAACTGCGCGCCAGCATGATGCTGGCCCTGCGCAAGCGCAATGTGGACATCGGCCGCGTCGATGCCGCCATCGCGCACATCAGCGAGCGCCTGCGCACCAGCGGCCTCAAAGAGGTGCCCACCGCCCACCTGGGCGACCAGGTGATGCAGGAGCTCAAAACCATCGACAAAGTGGCCTTTGTGCGCTTTGCTTCGGTCTACCAGAGCTTCGAGGACGTGGACGCCTTCCGCCAGCTGATTTCCGACAGTCTGTCCTAGTCTGCGCTGACATGCGCCGGGGCGCTACTCCCCTGCGGGGGGATGGCGGCGTCCGAAGCCGAGCCAGACAATGCCGCAAGCCGCGCCATGTGGCGTTCGGAGGCTGTCCATGCACTCATCCCCATCCCGATCCCTGTCCTGTGGCCTGTCGCTGCCCGAGCTGCTGGTAACGCTGGCGCTGGTCGCCGCGCTTGTTCTGGCCGGTCTGCCCGCCATGGCCGACCAGCGGCTGCGCCAGCAGGCCAGCCGCCAGGGCTGGCAGCTGCAGGCCGATGTGCTGCTGGCCCAGTCGCTCGCCCTGTCGCAGGGACGTGCGGTGCGCTGGGCCTGGCTGCCTGCCTCGGCTGCCTCGACCGCCGCGGCCTCGTCTCCGGGCAGCACCACCCTGTCCTGCTGGGCGCTGCTGCTGGGTACGAGCACGGGCTGCCGCTGCCCTGTACCCTCTACAGTTCAGGGCGAGGTGCTGGCCACCTGTCCCAGCGGGACGACCGTGCTGCTGACGCACGCGCTGGCTCCGCCCTGGTCACTGGGCCCGACGGCGGCCAGCGTGCTGTTCGATCCGGTGCGCGGCACGGCCACGCCCACCGCCAGCCTGGCACTGCAGCTGGACGGCGTGGTCTGGCTCAAACACATCATCAACATCAGCGGCCGCGTGCGCTCGTGCAGTGACCAAGGCGTTGCCGGGTGGCCACCATGCAGCGCCTGAGCCGCACCCGCTGCAACAGCGGAATGAGCCTGATCGAGCTGCTCGTCGTCTGCGCCTGCGTGGGTATCCTGACGCTGGGATCGCTGGGCGGTCTGCAGGCCTGGCGGCTGCGCAGTCAGCGCCAGGACGGCTGGCTGGCGCTGCAGGCAGTGCAGCGCGCTCAGAACGACTGCCGCTGGCGCCTGGGCCGCTACTGCACCGACTGGACCGAGCTGGGGCTGGCCGCCACCAGCCCGCGCGGACACTTCCGGCTCAGCCTGCAGGACGCGGCCCCGGGCAGCTATGCCGCGCAAGCACAGGCGCAAGGCCCACAGCAGCAGGACAGCCAGTGCCTGCTGCTGCGCCTGCACGAAGACCTGTGGCGCAGCCGCCGCTGGGCCGAGCCCGGGCCCGGCGCCTGCGACCTGGCCTAGAGCGTGTCATGCCCCATCCTGCGCCCCATCCCGCCCCCGCCCCGGCCGCACGGTGCCAGCACGGTCTGGGCCTGACCGAACTGCTGGTCAGCCAGGCGCTGGGCCTGCTGCTGGGCGCCATGATGCTGGGTCTGCTGGGACACCTGGCCCTGCAGCACGCCGAAAATGCAGCCCTGTCGGCCGCACAGCGGCATTTCCAGGGGGTGACCCAGCGCCTGGTGCGCGAACTGCGCCGCGCCGGGCACCGTCGCAGCCCGGGCGACTGGGTCTGGGTGGACACCAGCCGTAACCGCGCCACCTGGGTCTACGAATCGGTCAGCCCGCGCCCGGCGGGCACGACCGGACCGCAGTCTGCCGAGGCCAGCGGCGTGCGCATCAGCAGCGGCGTGCTTCAGACCCAGCTGGGCCTGAACAACTGGCAGGCGATCAGCGATCCGGCACTCCTGTGGGTGGAGGCGCTGGATGTCGCGCCAGTGGGACCTGCCATAGCAGGCATCTGCCCCGCCAGCGGCGCACTGGCCAGCGTCCAGGCGAGGCCTGTGGTGCGCGGCCGCCGGGGTGAGCTCTGGACCTGGCGCAGCCGCATCGCCTGGCCCGCACAGCCCGGTGTGCGCCGCGACGCGGTGGTGCTGTGCCCGCCCCAGACCGGAGAAGCGCCATGACGCCGCGCCCCTGGCACGCCACTGTCGTGCGTTCACACCTGCGCGGCATGGCCGTGATGCTGGCCGTGTGGTGGCTGCTGGCCCTGATGCTGATGATTCAGGCGCTGGCGCTGGGCGAGGTCATAGACGAAGCCCGAAGCAGCCTGCGCGATCTGCAGCAGACGCAGGCTTTTACCGCCGCGCGCTCCGGGCTGGACTGGGGTCTGGCGCAGGCCGACGGTGCCGCGCCCTGCCCGGCTTTTGCGGCGGCGCTGCCTGCCATCAAAAGCACCACCAGCGCCCTGCCTGATACGGCGTGGCTGAACTGCTCCTGGCCCTGGCCTGCGGCGGATGAACCCGGGGCGGCTCCCTCGCCTCAGTGCCGCTGTGCGAGCCTGGGCTCCGACGCTCCGCAGCCGCCCGGTTTTGCCCTGCGCTACAGCCGTGCTGCGGGCAGCGCCTGGCTGCTGCTGCAATCCACGGGCTGCGCCGCCGATTGCGATCCGCTGCGCGGTCACAGCGCCCAGCAGTCGCTGCTGTGGCGCTGGCTGCCCGCCTGGCAGGCCGCGGCGGCCTGGCCGGTGGCGGTGCTGGCGGGCGGACGCGTCAGCGCCGCGCCGCAAACGCCCCTTTTACTGGACGCTGCGAACGCCTGGGCGGTGATGGCCGGGGACGATGCGCTGGGTCCTTCGGCGCCAGCATCGGCAGTGCCCGCCACCACCGTTCAGGGCGGACGCTGGGATCGCCTTCAAGGACAGACCGCTGCTGCGGGCGCGGCGCTGCCCGCTGATCTGGTCGCCTGGCTGGCCACTTCGCCCCGCACGCTGGACCGCCTCTGGCTGGCCAAGCGCTGGCCGCAGCCCGATGCGGCAGACATCCGCCTGATCCAGCGCAGCGGCGACTGGGCGGTGCCCGCCGGTGCGCACCTAGGCAGCGCCCAGCAGCCCGTGCTGCTGCGGGTGGACGGCACGCTGCGCGTGGACGCGCCGGGTGTGGTCATTACTGGCCTGATCGTGGCCGGTGCCGTTGACATCAGTGCCGGGCTGAATCTGGACGGTGCCCTGTGGGTCAGCGGCGATGTGCGCCTTTCAGGCGGCGCCCCCATTCACCTGCACCATGACGCGGCCACCGTCCAGGCGGCCTGGCTGCGCGCCGGGCGTTTCGCCCTGCAGCGCGGCAGCTGGCGGGATTTCTGATGCGCCCGCAGCGCGGCTCCAGCCTGATCGAGGTTCTGGTGGCCTTGGGTCTGGCCACCGGCAGCTCCTGGGCGGTGCTGCAGGCCAGCCAGCATCTGGGGCCGTTGCGCGACCGCAGCAGCGGTCTGCGCCTGGCCAGCGCGCTGGCGCAGGACGAGTCTGATGCGCTTGCGGCGGCCACAGGCTGCCGCAGCAGCCAGCGCACGCAGGACGGCATCACCGTGCAGGTCGTCTGTAGTGGCAGCGCCGCGCGCATCGTGCTCAGCTGGTCAGACCGCCGCGGACGACAGCTGACCCAGCAGATCATGCTGTGGCGCCAGCCTGCGCCGCAGGGAGATGGCTGATGCAGCCGCTCTCAGTTCTGCGGGACGATCTGCTGCACGATGCCACCGCCATCGTCAGGGCCTATGGTGGTGCCCAGGCGGGCCTTGAGCGACGCGCGTCGTCCCAGTACCAGATCGTAAGCCACGGCATTGCCCAGCACCTTCTGCACGTAATCGCGCGTTTCGGCGAAGGGGATGGTCTCGACCCAGGCCGCCGATTCCAGCGTCGGCCCCTGGCGCCAGCGGCGCGGACGCCCTGGCCCGGCGTTGTAGGCGGCCGTGGTCAGGGCCTGCTGCTCGCCAAACTCGGCGCCGATCTGAAAGAGGTAGCTCATGCCCAGCAGCAGATTGGTGTCCAGATCGCGCACCACGCCATTGGCGGGAATGCTGACGCCAATGCGCCGCGCCACCAGCTTCGCCGTGGACGGAATCACCTGCATCAGCCCCGTAGCGCCCACGCCCGAGCGCGCGGCCGTCTGGAAGCGCGATTCCTGACGCACCAGTCCGTAGACCCAGGAGGGATCAATGCCGACACCCGCCGCCGTGCCCATCACCTGCGGCTGGAAAGGCGTGGGATAGCGCTGCGCCAGGTTGATGCGCTGCGCGGTGCGGTCGCTGGTGAAAATGCAGCGGTCCCAGATCTCGCGGCTGCAGGCCAGCTGGGCGGCGGCCAGCAGATCGTCGTCGCCCAGGCCGCGCAGCGAATAATTCCACTCGCGCACGCCCTCGCTGCGCAGCTCCAGCCCCATCAGCTGCAGGGCGCGCTGCAGGCCCGGATGGGCGGCAACGCGGCCGACCGCCTGCGCCGACGCCTGGGCCTGCGGCGGCGCCTGAAGTGGCTGACCCAGATCCTGCGTGGCGAGCTGGCCATAAAAATCCAGCGGCGCCGCCACGCCCTGCATCAGCGCCTGGCCTTGCGCAGCGAGCGCCCCGCCCCGCGCGATCAGCGCGCGCGCCTTCCAGTAGCGCCAGCGCGACTGCTGGCGCGTGGCCTCAGGCATGGCGTCAATCACGCGCTGCACCAGCGCCCAGTTGGGCCGGGGCACGCGCAGGAGCGCACGCACATTCCACTCCAGCACAAAGGGATCCAGCAGCGACTGCGCCGGAACGCCAGGAGATGTCCAGGCCTGTTCGGCGTACTGCGTGGCCTCGAAGGCCTGGGCAAAGCCCGCGCGGCGCGCCAGATGCGCCCAGACGCAGTGAACCAGCAGCGGTGGCAGTACCGCCTGCCAGGTCGTCTGCAGGCGCTGCGCGGCGGCGTAAGCATCGGTATTGCCCAGCTGCATCAGCGCCATGGCCACGCGCCAGCCCTGCAGCGGTACCGAAGGGGCCGACAGCACGCCGCCGGTCGTGTCCAGAAAGCGCTCCGGCGCCGAGAGCACCATGCCGGACGTGGTGCCCGGCACCAGACCCTGCCCTTGCGGATCGGCCAGATCAATGGCGCGCTGGGCCAGCGCGGTGCGCCCGTCGGCCAGGTCGGCCATGGCGCGCTGCCAGGCGTCCTGCGGCGTCAGGATGCGGTTCATGAAGGTGGTGGACATCAGCGTGCAGCCGTCGTCGCTGCGCGTCTGGCGCAGCCAGGCGCTGCGGGCGCGCTCGCGGTCCACGGGCTGGCCCTGCATGTCGTCGGCCAGCAGCGCGTAGCAGCTCACCGCGTTATCGTCGTTCATGCGAAACAGTGGCGCGTTGGCCCGGATCTGCGCCCAGTCGCGGCGCTTGCCCAGCTCCAGCAGCCAGTCGTTGCGCAGGCGGTCCTCGACATAGGTGTTCGCCCAGGTGCGGAAAAAGGCGTTGACCTCGTCGGGTGTCGCGCTGTCCAGGCGACTGTTCAGGGCCCAGTAGGCCACCCAGCCGGCCAGCGGGTGGCGCGCGGCCTGCGCGGCATCGGCCAGGCTGGCCAGCGCCAGGCTGTCCTTGCGGCGGAAGGCGTCGCGCGCCTGCAGGATGAGGTCGTCGCCCGTCGGCATCACTCCCGGCACGGACGTGGAGCGCAGCGTCTGCGCGGGCCGGTCGCCAATGATGACGGTGATGCCCGAGTCGTCGGGCGATTCATCCAGCGCATTCTGCGCCAGTGCGGCCAAGGGATTGGCGCTCGTGGCCAGCGCCAGAATCCATGCAGCACGTCGCATCACAGCAGCGCCCCGTCGCTGGAGCGCTGGGCAAACTTCTGGCGCAGCTTGCCCACCTTGGGCGCCACCACCAGGCGGCAATAGCCCTGATTGGGCTGGCGCTCGAAGTAGCGCAGGTGCTCGGGCTCGGCGGGGGTGAAATTGTCCAGCAGCGCCACCTCGGTGACGATGGGCGCGGCAAACTTCGCCTGCGCGCGCTGCACGGCCTGCTGCAGCAGCGCGAGCTGGCCGGCATCCTGCGCATAGAGGCCGGAACGGTACTGCGTGCCCTCGTCGGCGCCCTGGCGGTTCAGCGTGGTCGGGTCGTGAATCTGCCAGAAGATGTCCAGAATCTCGTCCAGCCTGATCAAAGCCGGATCGAAATCGATCTGGACGGCCTCGGCAGCGCCTGTGCGCCCCGTGCACACGGCGGCGTAATCGGGCCTGGGCACCCGCGAGTTGGCGTAACCCGACTGCACCCCGCGTACACCCTGCACACGCACGTAAACGGCCTCCAGACACCAGAAGCAGCCCCCGGCCAAGGTGATGCGGATCAGGTCAGAAGAAGGGGGGGCAGACGGATTCATGGCGGTTTTTTTACAAAGGAAAAGAATTAAATCATACGCTTGTCGGGCACAATCAAAGCTGTTTGGGACATTTTGCCGTGCAGCCTTGCAGGCTGACGGCGCAGGTAAACCCTATGAACGAGAACTTTTCCTTTCTGCATCTGATTCTGGAGGCCAGCTGGGTCGTCCAGCTGGTGATGCTCATCCTGGTCGCGGCCTCGGTGGCCAGCTGGGCGGTCATCGTCCACAAGGTGAGCACGCTGCGCGCGGCGCGGCGCGACAGCGACAGTTTCGAGAGCGAATTCTGGTCCGGCGCCGCCATCAGCGAGGTCTACCAGAACATCGGGCGCAAGACCGAACGCTCGGCAATGGAGCGCATTTTCGTCAACGGCATGCGCGAGTTCATCAAGCTGCACGAACGCCAGCTCGACCCCGACACCCAGGTCGATGGCGCCCGGCGCGCCATGCGCGTCTCCTGCCAGCGCGAACTGGACCACATCGACAGCCGCACCAGCCTGCTGGCCTCGGTGGGGTCGGTGGCGCCTTACATTGGCCTCTTTGGCACGGTCTGGGGCATCATGCACGCCTTCGTCGGACTGGCTGCGCTGGAGCAGGTCACGCTGGCGACGGTCGCGCCCGGCATCGCCGAAGCGCTGGTGGCCACGGCCATGGGCCTCTTCGCCGCGATTCCGGCGGTGCTGGCCTACAACCGCTTCACGCGCGACATCGACCGCATCGCCATGCAGTGGGAGAACTTCGCCGACGAGTTCTCCAACCTGCTGCAGCGCCAGATTCCGCACCCGGCTGCCACTGCAGCGGCGCAGGCCATGGTTCCTGTGCCGGTCATGACGCCCGTGGCGCCCCAGCAGCCCGCTCCCACCGCCTGGGACGCGACGCAGTACCCGGCCCAGTCGGCCCATACGGCGCAAGCCCAGCCGCACCCCAGCGCCACCGCACCCAACCCTTACGAGGCCGATCAGTACCGTCCACGCACGGCGCCGCAGGCGGCTCCGGCCGCGCCGCGCAGCCCATTCGCTCCCGCA
>NZ_JAWDIE010000015.1:0-86147 GCF_037688875.1 Amphibiibacter pelophylacis | reverse complement strand
GGAAGGGCCCCGAGCAGCTTAAAATGGTCCAGCATGCAGTGATTTTTTGCAATTCGACAAAAAAAATAAATTCGCGCTCGGAAGTCAGCTCAGCTGGTTCGTGCGCAAGTTTTGGGGTGTTTCCCTAATAATTTTTCAAGTTATGCCCATTCCCCCGGAGACGCCCTATGCCTGCTCCCCTTGAAGTCCTTGCGCAACAGGTTCTCCAGCTCCCGCAGCCCGACCGCGCCCGTCTGCTTGAGCAGATTATCGGAAGCCTTGACGCTGACCGTGAGCGGGATGCGCGCTGGAACGCCCTCGCCGCCCTGCGCGACGCTGAAGCGGATTCGGACCCATCTGTTCTTGTCTCAGGGCGAGAAGCACTTGCACGCATCCGCACCGCACTCGGGTGAGCACAAGGTTCCGCACGTCGTGATGCGAAGCCTCCCCTACTCCCCCACCCCCTGAACCAGCTCCTCCAGAATCCCGCATGTCTTGGATTCGCCGCTGCAGTGGCTGCGCAGCGCTTCGAGCTGGCCCAGCAGCTGGCCGAGTTCGGCCAGGCGTGTCTGGACGCGCACGATCTGCTCATCGACCAGGGAATTGACCTCGGCGCAGGGCGCGCGGGTGGCGTCGGCCAGGTCCAGCAGGCGGGCGATGTCCTTGAGCGACATGTCCAGGTCGCGGCAGCGGCGCACAAAGACCAGGCGCTGCAGGTGCTCGGATCGGTAGTCGCGGTAGCCGTTGTCGCGGCGCGCAGGCGGGGGCAGCAGGCCTTCGCGCTCGTAGTGGCGCAGGCTCTCGACCGTGCAGCCCGCGCGGCGGGCCAGTTCTCCGATGTTCATGCTTCTCCCTTTCAGCCGTGTGTGAACGCTTGCTGGGCGCTTGACCCTGGTCCTGCTTCAGGGTGTGGAATGCGTCCTGAACCATTTCTGAAGGAGTGAAGTATGAGCAGAAACTGCGCACACGGCTGCAGCCACGGGATCGCCCCGGCCACCGGCCCGGCTTACCGGCACGCACTGTGGATCGCACTGGCCGTCAACGCGGTCATGGCGATGGTGGAAATCGTCTTCGGACACCGGGGCGATTCGGTCGCGCTGCTGGCCGACGCCATCGATTTTCTGGGCGACGCCGTCAATTACGGCCTGGCGCTCTGGGTGCTGGGCGGCGCGCTGGCCTGGCGCTCGCGTCTGGCGTTGGGCAAAGGCGCGGTCATGGCGGCTTACGGCGTTTTCATCATTGGCAAGGCGCTGTGGGGCGCGTGGCTGGGCACGGCGCCGCAGCCGCTGACCATGGGCGCGATCGGCCTGCTGGCGCTGGCGGCCAACCTGGGCGTGGCGGTGCTGCTCTACGCCTGGCGCGAGGGCGATGCCAATATGCGCGCCGTCTGGCTGTGCACGCGCAACGACGCGCTGGGCAACGCCGCCATCGTCCTGGCCGCGCTGGGCGTGCTGGGCAGCGGCACGATGTGGCCCGACCTCATCGTTGCCGCCATCATGGGCGCGCTGGCCCTGAGCGCCGGGCTGCAGGTGATGCGCCAGGCGCGCTCAGAAATGGCGGGCGGTGCGCAGGCAGAAGAGGCCCAAGGGCACACGCATGGGCACAGCCACAGCCCTGCAGCGCAGGGGCATAATCATTAAAACGGCCTCCCCAAGGCGGTTCAAGGAGTTCTGATGCCTAGCACCTATGACGCGGATGTGGTCGCCTGGTCGACCGAACAGGCCGCCTTCCTGAAATCGGGTCAGTTCGACAAGCTGGACCTGGACAACCTCGCCGAGGAGATTCTGGACGTGGGCAAAAGCGAAAAGCGCGAACTGGCCAGCCGCATGGCCGTCCTGCTGGGCCACCTGCTGAAATGGCAGGTGCAACCGCAGCGCCGTTCCAGCAGCTGGGAGGTGACCATCCGCATCCAGCGCCGCGCTATCCGCAGCCATGTCGCGTCAGTACCCAGCCTGCGCCCGGTGCTGGCTGATGCGAGCTGGATCGACCGCTTCTGGCTGGACGCTCTCGACCTGGTCGTCCGCGAAACCGGCATCGGCGATCTGCCCGAGCATTGCCCCTGGGCGATGGCCGATGTGCTCACCGAGGGCTGGCTGCCGGCCGACTGAAAGCCGCCCCACGGCATCACCCCACCTGAATCTCGCACTCCGGATGGCGCACGCGGCGGGTCTGCGGGGTGGCCAGAATGTAGCCCAGCGTCAGCGGGCCCAGGCGGCCGATGATCATCAGCACGATCAGCACCGATTGGCCCACGGTGCTCAGCTGCCCGGTCAGGCCCCGCGACAGGCCGACGGTGCACAGGGCGGACACCACCTCGAACATCACATCGACCAGCGGCAGGCCGGGCTCGAGGGCGGCCAGCACAAAAACGCCGCAGAAAATCAGGAAAAGCGTGATCAGCGCCAGCGACAGCGCCTTCATCACCAGGCGCTGCGGCACCGAACGGCCGAACAGCGTCACCTCGTCGCGGCGGCGCAAATAGGCGTAGGTGGCCACGACCAGGATGACGAAAGTCCCCAGCTTGATCCCGCCCGACGTGCCCATGGAGCCGCCGCCAATGAACATCAGCGCCGTCATCAGCACCGTGCTGGCGTCGGTCATGCTGGCGATATCCAGACTGTTGAAACCCGCCGAGCGCGGCGTCACCGCCTGAAACCAGGCCAGCACCGCCTGCTGCGGCCAGGCCAGCGGGGCGAGGGTTTTGGGGTTGCGCGCCTCCAGCAGCCAGATCAGCACGAAGGCGCCCAGCGAGAGCACCGCCGTGGCCGTCAGCACCACCCGCGTATTGGTCGACAGCCGCGACCAGCGGCGCTGGTGCCGGATGTCCAGCAGCACGACAAAGCCCAGGCCCCCGGCCAGGAAAAGCAGCGAGATCACCGTCTGCACCGCCGCATCGCCGCCAAAGGGCATCAGGCTGGTGGCGTGCAGCGAAAACCCGGCGTTGTTGAAGGCGGACACCGAGAAAAACAGGCCGTGGTACATCGCCTGGCGCACCCCCAGCTCGTCGCGCCACAGCAGAGTCAGCAGCACAAACCCGACCGCCTCGAAAAACAGGCTGTACAGCAGCACCGCACGCGCCGTGGTGGCGGCCTGCGCCAGGTGGGTCTGGTTGTAGGCCTCCTGCGCCAGCATCTGCTGACCGATACCAATGCGCGCACCCAGGGACATGGCGGCCAGCACGGCGAAGGTGACAAAGCCCAGACCCCCGAGCTGCACCAGCAGAATCAGCGTCATCTGCCCGGCCACCGTCAGCTGGCTGCCGGGGTCGATGACGGCCAGGCCCGTGATGGTCACCGCCGAGGTCGCCATGAAGGCGGCCTGCACCCACTCCAGCGGCTGGTGCGCCGCCCAGGGCATTTTCAGCGCCAGGGTGCCCAGAAACGCCAGCAGCACCGTGCCCAGCGCCAGCACCAGCGGCGGGCTGAGCTGCAGCGTGCCGCGACGCTGGTCGGGCACGTCGTAATAGATGCGGCTGTGCGGGTCCCAGAGGCGCACGGTTCAGACCAGTCGCGGAGCGATGCGCTGCAGCAGCTTCAGCGGCCCGGCCAGCACCAGAGTATCGCTGGCCTGCAGGACGAAATCGGGCGGCACGGGCGAGTGGATGGCCTCGCGCCGCTTGACCAGAAATCCCTTGATCTGCTCGCAACCGGTCAGCAGATCGGCCAGGCGCGTGCCGTCCAGGCGGTCGATCAGCTCGATCTCGACCAGATACTGCCCGTGGCCCAGCGCCATGTACTGGTTGACCATGGGGTAGTTCAGCGCCTGCGCCACGCGGATGCCCATCTCCTCTTCCGGGTGGATGATGCGCGACACGCCCAGCCGCGACAGGATGGCGTGGTGCGGCCGGGACGCGGCCTTGACCCAGATTTCGGCAACACCGAGGTTTTTCAGGTGCAGCACCGACAGGATGCTGGCCTCCAGGTTCTCGCCGATGGCGACCAGCACCGCATCGCAGCTGGTGACGTTGATCTCGCGCAGCGCCTGCTCGTCGGTGGCGTCGGCGATGACGGCATAGCTCAGCTTGCTGGCCAGCGGGTTGACGCGCTTGGCCGCGCCATCCAGACCGATGACGTCATGCCCCAGCCGCAGCAGCTCCAGGGCGGCGGCCGTACCAAAACGGCCCAGACCAATGACGGCAAACTGCGACATACGCTCTCCAGCGCGGGACATGACTGGGCGGGATTCTAGCAAGCGCCCGCGCGCCGCTTTCGCCACTTCAGACCGGCTTTGGCCCCCTTTATAATCAATCTTTTGCCGGTTCCGCCCCGGCCCTTCCCCCAGCCCCGCGCCCTTTGTGCGCCCTGAAGCCGCCATGCAGCTTGGTCCCCACCTGCTTCCCAACCGCCTGTTTGTCGCCCCCATGGCCGGGGTGACGGACCGGCCGTTCCGCCAGCTCTGCCGCCGTCTGGGCGCGGGCTACGCGGTCAGCGAAATGGTGACCAGCCGCCGCGATCTGTGGGACAGCCTGAAAACCTCCCGCCGCGCTGATCACCAGGGCGAGCCCGCGCCCATCGCCGTGCAGATCGCCGGGGTCGATCCCGTCGAGATGGCCGACGCCGCACGCCACAACATCCAGCACGGCGCGCAGATCATCGACATCAATATGGGCTGCCCCGCCAAGAAAGTGTGCAAGGTCTGGGCCGGATCGGCGCTGATGCAGAACGAGGCGCTGGCGCTGTCCATCATCGACGCCGTGGTCGCCGCCTGCCAGCCGCACGGCGTGCCCGTCACCCTGAAAATGCGCACCGGCTGGGCCGCGCAGCAGCGCAACGCGCCGCGCCTGGCCCATCTGGCGCAGGAAGCTGGCGTGGCCATGCTGACCGTGCACGGCCGCACGCGCGAACAGAAGTACACCGGCCACGCCGAACATGACACCGTGCGCCGCATCAAGGCCGCAGTGCGCATCCCGGTGGTGGCCAATGGCGACATCAATTCGCCCCGCCGCGCCCTGCGCGTGCTGAGCGAAACAGGCTGCGACGCCGTGATGATCGGCCGCGCCGCCCAGCGCCAGCCCTGGATTTTTGCCGACACCGCCCACCTGGGGGCGCACGGCCACGACGCCCCCGCGCCCGCCACCGCGCAGGTCGCCACCTGGCTGCTGGATCACCTGCAGGACCATTACGGCCTCTATGGCGAACTGGCCGGGGTGCGCACGGCGCGCAAGCACATCGCCTGGGTGGTGCAGGACGCGCCCGGCGGCGAGGCTTTCCGCCGCCACATGAACACCCTGCAGGACACGGCCAGCCAGTGGCAGGCGCTGCGCGACTGGCTGGACGAGCTCGCGCAAAATCACCCGCTGTGGCCGGTGGCTTATCCGGACGATGTTCTGGCGGGCACGATGGCCGACGACGATGTCACCGTGAGGGCCGCCGCATGAGCGCACTGCCCAGAGACGCGGACGCCGACATGACGGCCAACATGAGCCCCGACGTGGACACGAACCCGCCGCACGAGCCGCAT
This sequence comes from Amphibiibacter pelophylacis, assembly GCF_037688875.1. NCBI lineage: Bacteria > Pseudomonadati > Pseudomonadota > Betaproteobacteria > Burkholderiales > Sphaerotilaceae > Amphibiibacter > Amphibiibacter pelophylacis. The sequence continues at coordinate 80,708 of NZ_JAWDIE010000015.1, read as the reverse complement.
GAACCAGACGTTACGGACGATACGGACCAGCGCCCCACCCTGGCGCAGAGCGTGGCGCAGGCGGTCGAGCAGTATTTCGAGGATCTGGACGGCGAACCGCCCAAAGACCTCTACGCCCTGTTTGTCGACATTCTGGAAAAGCCGCTGCTGGAGACCGTGCTGGTCAAGGCGCGTGGCAACCAGTGCCGCGCCGCCGACTGGCTGGGCCTGAACCGCAACACCCTGGCGCGCAAGCTGCAGCAGCACGGCATGGACGCCCGAGCGCTGTGGTTTGAGGCCAGGCTGGCGCAGCGCCGTCAGGGCAAAAGCTGATCCCTTTTGGCCCGTCTGACCCTTTTTTAATCGACTTCTGACCACAACGATGCCCACCATGACCCGTCAACGCACCGCCCTGATTTCCGTATCCGACAAGACCGGCGTGGTCGAACTGGCGCAGGGGCTGCACGCCGCTGGTTTCGCCCTGCTGTCCACGGGTGGCACGGCGAAACTGCTGCAGGACGCCGGGCTGGCCGTCACTGAAGTGGCCGACCACACCGGCTTTCCCGAAATGCTGGACGGACGCGTCAAGACGCTGCACCCGAAAATCCACGGCGGCCTGCTGGCCCGGCGCGATCTGGCCACGCACCGCGAGGCGCTGGCCACGCACGGCATCGCCACCATCGATGTGCTGGTGGTCAATCTCTACCCCTTCGAGGCCACGGTGGCCCAGGCCGGATGCACGCTGGAAGACGCCATCGAGAACATCGACATCGGCGGCCCGGCCATGGTGCGCAGCGCCGCCAAGAACTGGCAGGACGTGGCCGTGCTGACCGACGCCAGCCAGTACGCCGCCGTGCTGGACGAGCTGAAAAGCACCGGCGACACCACCCGCGCCACGCGCTTTGCGCTGGCTGTGTCCGCCTTCAACCGCATCAGCAACTACGACGGCGCGATCAGCGATTACCTCTCCAGCCTGCAGGCCGATAGCACGCGCTGCGCCTTCCCGGGCCAGGCCAACGGGCGCTTCGTCAAGCTGCAGGACCTGCGCTATGGCGAAAACCCGCACCAGTCGGCCGCCTTCTACCGCGACCTCTACCCGGCGCCGGGCTCGCTGGTCACGGCACGCCAGCTGCAGGGCAAAGAGCTGTCCTTCAACAACATCGCCGATGCCGACGCCGCCTGGGAATGCGTGAAAAGCTTCGCAGCGCCCGCCTGCGTCATCGTCAAACACGCCAACCCCTGCGGCGTGGCCGTGGCCGAAGACGCGCTGCAGGCCTACCGCAAGGCCTTCCAGACTGATCCCACCAGCGCATTTGGCGGCATCATCGCCTTCAACCGCACGGTCGATCTGGCCGCCGCGCAGGCCGTCAGCGGCCAGTTTGTCGAGGTGCTGATGGCGCCGGGCTACAGCCCCGAGGCGCTGGAGCTGTTCAAGGCCAAGGCCAATGTGCGGGTGCTGGAAATCGCCCTGCCCGAGGGCGGCCTGACCGGCGACACCGACTGGCAGCGCGGGCGCAACGCCGTGGACATCAAGCGCGTGGGCTCAGGCTTGCTGATGCAGACGGCCGACAACCATGTGCTCTCAAAATCCGACCTGAAAGTGGTGACCCGGCTGCAGCCCACCGCGCAGCAGCTGGACGACCTGATGTTCGCCTGGACGGTGGCGCAGTACGTCAAATCCAACGCCATCGTGTTCTGCAAGGACGGCATGACGATGGGCGTGGGCGCGGGCCAGATGAGCCGCCTGGATTCGGCGCGCATCGCCTCGATCAAGGCCGGGCACGCCAGCCTGAGCCTGGCCGGAACGGCGGTGGCGTCCGATGCCTTCTTCCCCTTCCGCGACGGGCTGGACGTGGTCGTCGATGCGGGCGCCAGCTGCATCATCCAGCCCGGGGGCTCGATGCGTGACGCCGAAGTGATCGCCGCCGCCGACGAGCGCGGCGTGGCCATGGTGTTCAGCGGGGTGCGTCATTTCCGCCACTGAGCCCACCGGCAGCGAGCCCGCCAGCAGGGCGGCGCCGGGTCTGCTCAACCGCCTGCTGGTGAGCGCGGCGTCCACGCTGCTGGGCGCCATCCTGCGCCTGGTGACCAGCGCGCAGGGCCACTGGCAGGGCTGCCCGCCCTCGGCTGAGCAGCGCATCTACTTCGCCAACCACCAGAGCCACGTGGACTGGGTGCTGATCTGGGCGACGCTGCCGGCCGACCTGCGCCAGCGCACGCGGCCCATCGCGGCCCGCGATTACTGGCAGGCCAGCCGCCTGCGCCACTGGCTGACGCGCGAGGTGTTCAACGCCGTCTACGTCAACCGCCAGCGCACCGACGACCAGGACCCGCTGGAGCCGCTGGTCGAAGCCCTGCACGGCGGCGATTCCATCGTCATCTTCCCCGAGGGAACACGCGGCCACGCCGTGGTGCCGCAGGCCTTCAAGAGCGGCCTTTTCCATCTGGCGCAGGCCTTTCCGCAGGTGCCGCTGGTGCCGGTGTGGATGTCCAATGTGCAGAAAGTGCTGCCCAAAAACGAGGTCGTGCCCGTGCCCATGCTGTGCGTGGCCACCTACGGCACGCCGCTGCAGCTGGAACCGGACGAAGAAAAAGCGGCGTTTCTGGCCCGGACCCGCCAGGCGCTGCTCGATCTGGGCCAGGCGCGTGGCGATCTGGACGCCAGCGGAGGCCCGGCATGAGGCTGATCGGATCCTTAAGCCCGGGGGAAACCATCGGCGTGCTTTTTGTCGCCCTGTTTGGCGGGCTGGCGGTGCTGACGCTGATCGTCTCGCTGCTGGGGGCACGCGCCCAGCGCCGCCTGACGCCCGCGCACCGGCGTCGCCAGGACGCCACGCAGCGCGATCTGGTGGCGCTGTGGACCAGCGCCATCGTCTTCTGGCTGGGCTGGGTCGCGGGCCCGGTGGGCACCACCCTGCTCTTCCTGGCGCTGTCTTTCCTGACGCTGCGCCAGCTCATCACCCTGATCGGCACGCAGCGCAGCGACCACCGCAGCCTGGTGATGGTGTTCTACGGGCTGCTGCCCGTTCAGTACCTGCTGGTGGCTTTCGGGCAGGAGACGCTGCTGACCGTCTTCATCCCCGTCTATGGCGCGCTGGCGCTGCCCGTGCTCAGCGCACTCGCGGGCGACCCGAGCAACTACCTGGCGCGCAACGCCAAAATCCAGTGGGGCGTGATGACGACGGTCTACGGCCTGAGCCACGTCCCCGCGCTGATGAACCTGGAAACGCCCAGCGCGCCGCAGCTGGGACCGGGCCTGGTCTTCTTCATGGTGGTGGTGCTGGCCGTGGCGCAGTGGGTGCAGACGCAGGCCGAGCGGCGCCTGATGCTGCCCCCGCTATCGCGGCGCATCAGCCGCTATTTCACGCTGCGCGGCTGGCTGCTGGGCGCGCTGGCCGGGGCGCTGACTGGCGCCTCGCTGGCCTGGATCACGCCCTTTGGCGTGCTGGCCGCCGCCGTGCTGGCGCTGGGCGTGGCCGCCGCCGGGCTGCTGGGCAGCTTTGTGCTGCAGGCCATTGCCCGCGACACCGGCCCGCGCCGCTGGAACACGCACCGCACCGTCACCGGTGCGGTCGGCCTGCTGGATCGCCTGGCGCCGCTGTGTTTTGCCGCGCCGGTGTTCTTCCACAGCCTGAGCTGGTATTTCCAGCATGTCCCGCTCCAGCCCTGAACCCGGCGCCGTGCAGCGCATCCTCGGCATAGACCCCGGCCTGCGCCGCACCGGCTTTGGCGTGATCGACGCCAGCGGCCCGCGCCTGAGCTACGTCGCCAGCGGCTGCATCAGCACGCTGGAAGCGCCCACGGGCGATCTTCCCGCCCGCCTGGGCCTGATTTTTGAAGGCGTCAGCGAGGTCGTTCAGCGCTTTGCGCCCACGCAGGCCTGTGTGGAAATCGTCTTCGTCAACGTCAACCCGCAAAGCACCCTGCTGCTGGGCCAGGCGCGCGGCGCCGCGCTGGCCGCCCTGTGCGCGGCGCGGCTGGCCATCAGCGAAGTCACCGCCCTGCAGATGAAAAAAGCCGTGGTCGGCCACGGCCACGCCACCAAGGAACAGATTCAGGCCATGGTCATGCGCCTGCTGAATCTGCCCAAAGCGCCCGGGCCCGACGCGGCCGACGCGCTGGGCCTGGCCATCGCGCACAGCCACAGCCAGACCACGCTGGCGACTTTGGGCCAGCACAGCCAGCGCCGCACGCACGCGCAGACGCGGGGCGGCCGGGTTTATTGAACGGCGGGCGGTCAACTGCCCGAAGGGGTCATTTCGGAGGGTCACGGAAGGCATCGGACTGAGTGATCAGCTACTGCGCCGGTACCGGCATCGCCTTTTCATGGCTCAAATTGATCATTCCGCGAATTCCGCGATACACATACCAGAGTGAGAAAAAGACAAACAGAATAACACCCACCCCAATACCGATCAGCGTGACCAGGCCACTTGGCCCTGACTCGGCTCCCATGCCATACAGGATCAGACCTGTCGCCACGATCATTGCCGCAACAAATATCAAATTTGATCGCATGATCCATCTGCAGTGGGAAACGCTGGTTGTAACGGTTGCATTGCGCCCAAGGGACCAGGCGATAACAACAGAGACGATCCAGGTCAGACCCAGAATAAAAGTTAAGGCCATACAGCCATAGGCGAGCCACAAAAGTGTTCGATGAGGCGATTGGGCATTCATCATAGGAATTTCACAGTTTATTTATAAACAGCAGCTTGATCAATAAAATCCTGATTCCAAGCGAACATCAAGCCTCATTCCGGCAAATGACACACCGCCTCAATATTATTACCTTCAGGATCGATGACAAAAGCGCCATAATAATTCGCATGGTATTCAGGACGCAGACCGGGGGCGCCGTTGTCTTTTCCTCCGGCCGCGATAGCCGCTTTGTAAAAAGCATCAACCTGAGCCCGATTCGCTGCACGCCACGCAAGATGGCAGCCCGAAGTGGCTGTGGGCCCGCCATAAGGCGAAGGACCATCAATAAACCAGACATCGGCTTTTTTGCCATCAGGCTCGGTGGTGTCCGGGTAGGCAAAGCCCAGAATATTTGATCCGAAATTGCCTTCAAAGCACATGCTGTAACCCAGCGGAGCCAGAGCGGCGCTGTAAAACGCTTTGGTGCGGGCCATATCGGTTACACGAAATGTCATGTGATCCAGCATGAGGGGTCTCCTTGGGTTTCTGGTGCATCCATAATACCAGGCCTCAGCCTCCACTTTCCCCGACCACCCAGTCCTCGAACGCCAGCAGCGCCTCGCTGGGGATGCGCTGGGCGCTGCGGGCCAGCCAGTAGCTCTGGGTGCCGGGCAGCGTGCGGTCGCTGGCGCGCACAAGCTGGCCTTGATCCAGGGCGTTCTGCGCCAGAGTCTGCGGCAGCAGGCCCACGCCCAGGCCCGCCGTGACGGCGGCGATGACCATGGAGAACAGCTCGTAGCGCGGCCCGCGCTGCACAGGCAGCGGGCAGTTCCAGCCCTGCAGTGCGTACCAGTCGGCCCAGGCGCTGGGGCGGCTGTGCAGGTGAATGTGGGTCAGGCCGTGCCAGGCGGCTTCGGTCGACAGATCATGCTGGCGGGCCAGATCGGGGGCGCACAGGGCCAGGCAGTCGCCGTCGCTGGCGATGCGTTGGCCGGTGGTGCCGGGCCACAGCGCGGTTCCGGCGCAGATGACGGCGTCGAAATCGCTGCCATCCAGGTCAAAAGGGTCGGAGCGCACCGACAGATGCACCTGGATGTCCGGCCGCCGCGCTGCCAGCGCAGGCAGGCGCGGGATCAGCCACTGCGTGGCAAAGCTGGGCACCACGGCCAGGCTCAGCGCATAGCCGCCCTGGCGGTCGTTGGCGATGGCGCGGGTGTCGTGCGCCAGGCCGCTCAGGTGCAGGCGCACGCGCTGGGCGTAGTGGTGGCCGGTATCGGTCAGCGTCACGCGGCGGCGGTGACGCACGAAGAGCGCCGTGCCCAGGCGGTCTTCCAGCGCGGCCACGTGGCGGCTGATGGCGCTGGCCGTCAGCGCCAGTTCGTCGCCCGCGCGCGAGAAATTCCCCAGCCGCGCCGCCGCCTCAAAAGCCTGCAGCAGGCCCAGGGCTGGAATGCCGTTGCGCATATTGGGCTCCCGTTTTTATTGTTCAGAAAACTCAACAACTCTTCAAAGATTGGCATTTTGCCGCAAAGCGCATCGGCCCTAGCATGGCTGAACAACACATCCAACAGGAGACTCCACCATGACCCCTTCCCGCACCGCGCGCCTGGCGCTTCTTCCCGGCCTGATCGCCCTGCTTGTGCCCGTCGCCGCGCAGGCGCAAGACGTGCAGGTGGTGAAAATCGGTCACGCTGCGCCCCTGTCGGGCGGCATGGCGCACTGGGGGCGCGACAACGAAAACGGCGTGCGTCTGGCCATTGAAGAGCTCAACGCCGAAAAACCCGTCATCGGCGGCAAAGCCGTGCGCTTCGAGCTGCTCTCCGAGGACGACCAGGGCGATCCGCGCCAGGCCGTCACCGTGGCGCACCAGCTGGTGGACGCGGGCATCAAGGCCATGCTGGGGCACTTCAACTCGGGCGCGGCCATTCCGGCCTCGCTGATTTACGCCAAAGCCGGCATCCCTGACCTGTCCAGCGCCACCAACCCCGGCTTCACCGACCAGGGGCTGAACAATGTGTTCCGCATCGTCGCCAGCGACGCCGATGTCGGCGCCGTGCTGGCGCGCATGACGGTGCAGCAGCTCAAGGCCAAACGCATCGCCATCATCGACGACCGCACCGCCTACGGCAAAGGCTCGGCCGATGGCTTCGCGGCGCGGGTCAAGGCGCTGGGCGCCGAAGTGGTCGCGCACGAGTACGGCAGCGACAAGAGCGTCGATTACTCCGCCATCCTGACCAGCATCCGCGCCAAAAAACCCGACGTGATCTTCTACGGCGGCGTGGACGCGCAAGGCGGCCTGCTGGCCAACCAGATGAAGCGCCTGGGGGTGGATGCGAAGCTGGTGGGCTCCGACGGCCTGTGCACCGCCGAAATCGTGCGCATCAGCCAGAACGCGGTCAACGACATGCTGTACTGCAGCCGGGGTGGCGAAGACCTGCTCAAGCGGCCCAAAGGCGCCGATTTCGCACAGCGCTACAAAGCGCGCTTCAAATCTGACGTGCTGACCTACGGCCCCTTCCTCTATGACGGCATGAAAGTCATCGCCGCCGCCATGAAAGCCGCCGACTCGACCGACCCGGCCAAGGTGCTGCCCGCCCTGCGCGGCCTGACTTACGATGGCGTCACCAACACCTTCAGCTTTGACGACAAAGGCAACCTGAAGAACCCGGTCGTCACCACCTACCGCTACCAGGGCGGCCAGCCGGTGCAGATTCAGGTGCCCTGATCCTCCTTCCAGAAATACACGCGACCCAGGAGCCCCATGATTGCCTCCCCCCAACGACTGCAGCAGGTTCTGAAGAGCCTTGATCTTGATCTGACCCCCTGGAGCGGCAGCGGCTGCACCAGCCGTGCGCCGCGCGATGGTGCAAACCTGGCCGAGCTGCGCACCCACAGCCTGCAGGAAGCCGACGCGATGCTGGATGCCGCGCACGCCGCCTGGCTGCGCTGGCGCAGCACACCCGCGCCGGTGCGCGGCGAACTGGTGCGCCGCCTGGGCCAGACCCTGCGCCAGCACAAGGCCGCGCTGGGCGAGCTGGTTTCGCTGGAGGCGGGCAAGATCACCTCTGAGGGCCTGGGCGAAGTCCAGGAAATGATAGACATCTGCGACTTCGCCGTCGGCCTGTCGCGCCAGCTGCACGGCCTGACCATCGCCAGCGAGCGCCCCGGCCACCGCATGATGGAAACCTGGCACCCGGTGGGCGTGGTGGGCATTATTTCGGCCTTCAACTTCCCCGTGGCGGTCTGGTCGTGGAACAGCGCGCTGGCGCTGGTCTGCGGCAATGCCGTGCTGTGGAAACCGTCCGAGAAAACGCCGCTGACCGCCATCGCCTGCCAGCACCTGCTGCAGCGCACCCTCGCCGATTTCGAGGCCGAACAACCCGGCACCGTGCCGCCGGGCCTGAGCCAGCTGCTGATCGGCGGGCGCGAACTGGGCGAGTGGCTGGCCGCGCAGCCGCGCGTGCCGGTGGTGAGCGCCACGGGCTCGACGCGCATGGGCCGCGACGTGGCCGTGCGCGTGGCGCAGCGCCTGGGACGATCCATTCTAGAACTGGGCGGCAACAACGCCATGATCGTCACACCAAGCGCCGACCTGGAGCTGGCGGCGCGCGCCATCACCTTCTCGGCGGTGGGTACGGCGGGGCAGCGCTGCACCTCGCTGCGCCGCCTGATCGTCCACGAATCGGTGATCGAGCCTCTGACGCGCCGCCTGGAAGCCATCTACAGCAGCATCGCCGTGGGTGACCCGCTGGCCGATGGCACGCTGGTCGGCCCGCTGATCGACCGCGCCGCCTTTGACGCCATGCAGGCCAGCCTGGACCAGGCCCGTGCCGAGGGCGGCACCGTCACGGGCGGCGAGCGCGCCTGCAGGGGCCTGGGCGACGACGCCTGGTATGTGCGCCCGGCGCTGGTGCGCATGAGCGCCCAGTCCGGGGTCATGCGCCACGAAACCTTCGCGCCCATCCTCTACGTGCTGCCGTATTCGGGCGACGTGGACGCAGCGATTGCGCTGCAGAACGACGTGCCCCAGGGCCTGTCGTCGGCGATTTTCACCGGCGGCCTGCGCGAGGCGGAGGTCTTCCTGTCGCCTTCGGGCAGCGATTGCGGCATCGCCAACGTCAACATCGGCACCTCGGGCGCCGAAATCGGCGGCGCTTTTGGCGGCGAAAAAGACACCGGCGGCGGCCGCGAATCGGGCTCGGACGCGTGGAAGGGCTATATGCGCCGCGCCACCAACACCATCAACTACAGCGGCGCGCTGCCGCTGGCCCAGGGCGTGAGATTCGATGTCTGATCTGCCGCTGGTCATCGTCGGCGGGGGCGTGATCGGCAGCGCCATCGCCTACTTCCTGAAGCGCCAGGCGCCGCAGCAGGACGTGGTGGTGGTCGAGCGCGATCCGGTCTACACGCGGGCCTCGTCGGCGCTGTCGGCCAGCTCGATCCGCCAGCAGTTCTCCACGCCCATCAACATCGCCATTTCGCAGTTCGGGGTGGGTTTTCTGCGCCAGATGGGCGATCTGCTGGCGGTGCCGGGGCAGCCCGCGCCCGACGCCGGTCTGGTCGAAGGCGGCTATCTGTATCTGGCCACCCCGGCGGGCGAGCCCGTGCTGCGCGCCAACCACGCTGTGCAGCGTTCGCAGGGGGTGGATGTGGCGCTGCTGTCGCGCGATCAGCTCGCGCAGCGTTTTCCATGGCTGGACACCAACGGCCTGGTGCTGGGCTCGCTGGGCCTGAGCGCCGAGGGCTGGTTTGACGGCTATCTGCTGCTGCAGGCGCTGCGCGCCAAAGCCATCGCGCTGGGCGCCCGCTTTGTGCGCGCCGAAGCCACGGGCGCGCAGCTGGAAACGGCGGACGGCGTACACCATGTACGCGCCCTGCGCCTGGCGGATGGCAGCACCCTGGCCTGCAGCGGCCTGGTCAACGCGGCAGGGCCGTGGGCACGCCAGGTCGCGGCCTGGCTGGACATCGATCTGCCCGTGTCGGCACGCCGCCGCACGGTCTTTCACCTGAGCAGCCCGGCGCACCTGCAAGGCTGTCCGCTGCTGATCGACCCCAGCGGCATCTGGCTGCGCCCCGAGGGCAAAGGCTATCTGTGCGGCTTCTGCCCGGTGGGCGACGACCCGGACGACCTTCCGCTGGAGCCCGATCACGCGGCGTTTGAAGATCACGTCTGGCCGACGCTGGCGGCGCGCATCCCCGGCTTCGAGGCGCTGCGCGTGCAAAGCGCCTGGGCCGGTTACTACGAGATGAACACTTTCGACCAGAACGCCCTGGTCGGGCCGCACCCCGCCTGCGACAACGCCTGGCTGGCCAACGGCTTTTCGGGCCACGGCCTGCAGCAGGCGCCCGCTGTCGGGCGCGGCCTGGCCGAGCTGATCCTGACCGGCCGCTACCAGAGCCTGGACCTGAGCGATCTGGGTTTCGAGCGCGTGCAGCGCGGCCAGCCCCTGCGCGAGCACTGCATCATCTGAACGGATCTGTGAACGGACTTTGCCCATGACTTCCGCCCTCCCCGCCACGCGTCCCGCCCCACGGGCGGGCGGCCAGATCGTCGTGGACCAGCTCGTGCTGCACGGCGCCCGCCAGGTCTTCACCGTGCCGGGCGAGAGCTTCCTGGCCGTGCTCGACGCCCTGCACGACGCGCCCATAGACCTCACCGTCTGCCGTCAGGAAGGCGGCGCCTGCATGATGGCCGAAGCCCAGGGCAAGCTGACCGGCCGCCCCGGCATCTGCATGGTCACGCGCGGCCCCGGCGCCACCAACGCGGCTGCGGGACTGCACATCGCCATGCAGGATTCAACGCCGCTCATCCTGTTCGTCGGCCAGATCGAGCGCAGCGCACGCGGCCGCGAGGCCTTCCAGGAGCTGGATTACCGCGCCGTCTTCGGCCCCATGGTCAAGTGGGCGGACGAGATCGACGACATCCGCCGCATCCCCGAGCTGATCGCCCGCGCCTGGGCCGTGGCCTGCAGCGGCCGCCCCGGCCCCGTCGTGCTGGCCCTGCCCGAGGATATGCTGGTCGAGACCGCCCCCGTCGCCGACGCCCGGCCCTGGACGGCCCCACCCGAGCAGGCGCCCGGCGCCGCCGAACTGGCCGGGCTCATGGATCGCGTCAGCGCCGCACAACGCCCCATGCTTGTCGTGGGCGGATCGCGCTGGAGCGCGCAGACCAGCGCTCATCTGGCGCGCATCGCCGCGCACCACGCGCTGCCGGTGGTGTGCTCCTTCCGGCGCCAGACGGTTTTCCCGGCCGATCACCCCTGCCACGCAGGCGACCTGGGTTTTGGCCCCGACCCCGCGCTGCTGCAGCGCCTGCGCGACGCCGATCTCGTCGTCCTGCTGGGCGGGCGGCTGTCGGAAGTGCCCTCGCAGGGCTACACCCTGCTCGATATTCCGGCACCGCAGCAGGCGCTCGTCCACATCCACCCCGATCCGGACGAACTGGGCCGCGTCTACCAGGCCGATCTGGCCATCGCCGCCGCGCCGGACGCACTGTGCGCCGCCTGGGCACAGGCCATCAGCCGGGATTTTTCACAGCCCCCACCCGCCTCGCCCGGGCTTCTCGCCCGCGTGCAGGCCGCACACGCGCAAGCGCTGGCCTGGAGCGACGCCCGCGCCATCCGCATCCCCGGCCGTCTGCAGATGGGCCAGGTCATGCAGCACCTGCGCAGCACCCTGCCCGGCGACACCATCGTGTGTAACGGCGCGGGCAATTTTGCGCTGTGGGTGCACCGCTTCTGGCGCTTCACCACGCCGGGCAGCCAGCTCGCGCCCACCAGCGGCAGCATGGGCTACGGCCTGCCCGCCGCCGTGGGCGCGCAGCGCCTGTGGCCCGAACGCACCGTGCTGTGCGTGGCCGGCGACGGCGATCTGCTGATGCACGGCCAGGAGCTGGCCACCGCCGTGCAGTACAGCCTGCCGATCATCGTCATCGTCATCGACAACGGCATGCTGGGCACCATACGCATGCACCAGGAGCGCGAATACCCCGGCCGCGTCACCGCCACCGCGCTGCACAACCCGGATTTCGCCACCTGGGCACAGTCCTTTGGCGCGCAGGCCGAACGGGTCGAAGACACAGCCAGCTTCGCCCCCGCCCTGGCCCGCCTGCGCCACTGGGCCGCCCAGCACCGTCGCCCCGTGCTACTGCACTGCCTGATCGACCCGCAGGCCATTTCGCCGACCCGAACGCTGGATGAGGTGCGGGGCACGCGGGCGACTTAAACCGGCAGCCCGTCGCGCGGCGCCCCAGCGTCGCATTTGCGGCAATCGAGCCGCGCGCCGATCTGCGCAGCACGGCCCTCGGGCGTCACCACCCAGGGCCGGTTGATCCAGGGCGGATCGTGGCGCACGTGCTGATTGTGGCCGCAGGCCAGCCGGGCGACCCAGTGCTGCTCGTCATCCTGGTGGTAGGCGATGATGGGCTGTTTCATGGCCGGAGGGCTGCAGATGACGCAGAAAGCGGCATCTTACAGCTCCCCCGCCAGCGCCCGCCCTGTGTGCGTGGGCATCCGGGCCAGATCGGCCGGAGCGGCCTGCGCGATGATCTGGCCGCCACCGCTGCCGCCCTCAGGGCCCAGGTCGATGACCCAGTCGGCGGCAGCGACCAGCTCCAGATCGTGCTCGATCACCACCACGCTGTGCCCGGCAGCGACCAGGCGGTGCAGCACGCCGATCAGGCGGCGCACGTCGGCCATGTGCAGGCCCACCGTGGGTTCGTCCAGCACATAGAGCGTCGGGATGGCTTTCTGGCGAGCCGTGGGATCGTCGCGCACCTTGACCAGCTCGCTGACCAGCTTGATGCGCTGCGCCTCGCCGCCCGACAGCGTCGGGCTGGGCTGGCCCAGCGTCAGATAGCCCAGACCCACGTCCTGCAGCAGCTTGAGCGGGTGGCGGATGGCGGGCATGGCCTCAAAGAAATCCAGCGCGTCGTCCACCGTCATCTCCAGCACTTCGCCGATGGATTTGCCGCGCCAGGTCACCGCCAGCGTCTGGGCGTTAAACCGCTGGCCGCGACAGACGTCGCACAGCACTTTCACGTCGGGCAGAAAGCTCATCGCCAGCGTCTGCCAGCCCTGGCCTTCGCAGGCCGGACAGCGGCCCGGGCCGGTGTTGAAGGAGAAGCGCGCCGCCGTGTAACCGCGCGCGCGCGCGTCCAGCGTCTGCGCGAACTGGGCGCGGATCGGCGACCAGAAATCCACGTACGTCGCCGGGCAGGACCGGGGCGTCTTGCCGATCGGCGTCTGATCGACCTCCAGCACCCGCGCCACGGCGTGCAGGCCCTGCAGGCGCAAGCCGGGCACATCGGCCAGGACCGGATCGAACCAGACCTTACTCTTGGCGGCCAGCGCCTGCACCTCGGCGCGGGTCGGCGTGGGGTGCAGGCGCAGCGCTTCCTGCACGCCGCGCAGCAGCACGTCGCGCGCCAGGCTGGATTTGCCGCTGCCGCTCACCCCGGTGATGGCCACCAGGCGCTGCAGCGGCAGGCTCACAGCCACATCGTTCAGGTTGTGCAGCGTGGCGCCCTTCAGGTTCAGCACCGGGTGGCTGCCGTCGCCGACCGGTCGTCGCGGCGCATCCAGCGCCTCACCGCTGTCGCGCAGGCACTGGCCGGTCAGTGATCCGGGCGTGGCCATGATGTCGGCCAGCGTGCCTTGCGCGACGACCTGGCCGCCGCGCTGTCCGGCGCCGGGCCCGATGTCGATGATGTGATCGGCCTGGCGTATGGTGGCGGCGTCGTGCTCGACCACCACCAGGGTGTTGCCCTGATCCTTCAGGCGGCGCAGCGCGCCCAGCAGCAGGCCGTTGTCGCGCGGGTGCAGGCCGATGGTGGGCTCGTCCAGCACGTAGCACACGCCCTGCAGGCGGCTGCCCAGCTGCGCGGCCAGACGGATGCGCTGCGCCTCGCCGCCCGACAGCGTAGGCGCGCCCCGGTCCAGCGTCAGGTAGGACAGCCCGACCTGCTGCAGGAAGCGCAGGCGGTGACCGATTTCGGGCAGCACGTCGCGGGCGATGCCGCGCTCGCGCAGCGACAGCGCTGCGCCGTCGTCTTTTTCCAGCCCTTCCAGCCAGACCAGCGCCTGATCCACCGTCAGCCGCGCCAGCTCGGGCAGCGACAGGCCGGCAAAGCGCACCGCGCGCGCCTGTGCGTTCAGGCGGCTGCCCTGGCAGTCGGGACAGGCGCTGCCGCGATCCAGATCAACATCGGCTTCGGCCAGCTGCTGCTCGCGGCCTTTTTCGCGGTCGGGCTGGCTGTCGTCCAGCGCCTCGCGCTGGTCGCGCGACAGGCGCAGGCCCGTGCCCACGCAGGTCGGGCACCAGCCCTGGCGGCTGTTGAACGAAAACTGGCGCGGATCCAGCGGTGCGTAGCCCGTGCCGCACTGCGGGCAGGCGTGCACGCTGGACAGCACATGGATGCGGCCCACGCCCGCGCCGCCATCCAGCGCCATGGCCGATTCCAGGCCATCCAGCGGCGCCAGCACATGCGCCACGCCCCGGCCCTTGTCCAGCGTCCGCTGCAGCAGATCGCGCAGCAGGGCTTCGGTGTCCGGCCCGACGCGCAGATCGCCCATGGGCAGCTCCAGCGTGTGCAGGGCGTAGCGGTCCAGTTTGGGCCAGGGCGCGACCGGAACAAAAGCGCCATCGACACGCAGGTGCGTGGCCCCACCGGCCTTGGCCTGGCGGGCCAGATCGGTGTAGAGGCCCTTGCGCTGCACCACCAGCGGCGCCAGCAGGCCGATGTGCTGCCCCGCGTGATCGCGCTGGATCTGCGCCAGCATGGCCTCCTGGCTCTGCGCGCGCACCGCCGTGCCGTCGTGAACGCAGTGCTGAACGCCCAGCCGCACCCACAGCAGGCGCAGGAAGTGCCACAGCTCGGTCACCGTCGCCACCGTGCTTTTGTGGCCGCCCCGGCTCAGGCGCTGCTCGATGGCCACCGAAGGCGCCACGCCCAGAACGGCGTCCACCTCGGGACGCGGCGGCGGCTGCACCAGGCTGCGCGCGTAGGCACTCTGCGAATCCAGGTAGCGGCGCTGGCCTTCGCCGAAGATGATGTCAAAGGCCAGCGTCGATTTGCCGCTGCCGCTGACCCCGGTGATGACATTGAGCTGCCCATGCGGCAGGCTGACGCTGAGATCTTTCAGATTGTGTTCGCGCGCGTGCAGCACGCGGATGGCGTCCTGCAGCCGTCCGCCCCAGGGCGCAGCGGGCTCGGTCACCTGCAGCGCTGCGCCTGAATCGCCCCCGGGGTTGGCCCCAATCTCGGCCTGATGGCGGCGCACGTCGGCAGCAAAACCTGCGCCGTGCTGGCGCAGGGCCGCGCCGGTGTGCGAGCGCTCGTCGGCCATCACCGTGGCGATATCGCCCGCGACAACGACCTGGCCGCCCGCATCGCCGCCGTCAGGTCCGAGATCAATCAGCCAGTCGGCGTTGCGCATCACGTCCAGGTTGTGCTCGATGACCAGGACGCTGTGCCCGGCGGCGACCAGCTGGCGCATGGCCTTGAGCAGACGGGCGATGTCGTCAAAGTGCAGGCCGGTGGTCGGCTCGTCGAAAAGGTAGAGCACGCCTTTGCGCGCCAGCTTCTGCGCGCTGTTGGACGTGCGCGCCGCCGTTTCGGCCAGGAATCCGGCCAGCTTGAGCCGCTGCGCCTCGCCGCCCGACAGCATGGGCACGGGCTGGCCCAGGCGCACATAGCCCAGGCCCACATCGGCCAGCGGCCGCAGCTTGCGCAGCAGATCGCGCTCGGTGGCGAACAGCTCCAGCGCTTCGTCCACCGTCAGCGCCAGGATATCGGCGACGTTCAGCCCGCGCCCCGCCCGCTCCACCGTCACCTGCAGGATCTCCGGCCGGAAACGCGCCCCGTCGCAGTCCGGACAGCGCAGGTAGACGTCGGACATGAACTGCATCTCGACGTGCTCGAAGCCCGATCCACCGCAGGCCGGGCAGCGCCCGGTGCCGCTGTTGAAGCTGAAATGGCTGGCCGTGTAGCCGCGCTCGCGGGCCAGCGGTGCGGCGGCCAGCAGCTTGCGCAGCTCGTCAAACGCGCCGACAAAGCTGGCTGGGTTGGATCGCGCCGTCTTGCCGATCGGGCTCTGATCCACAAAAGCCACGCCGGAGAGCTGCTCCGCGCCCAGCAGTGCGCCGTGCGCGCCGGGCGTGTCGCTGGTCTGGCCGAAGTGACGCATCAGCGCGGGCGCCAGAATGTCCTGCACCAGCGTCGATTTGCCGCTTCCGCTGACGCCGGTCAGTACCACCAGACGATTCAGCGGCAGGCTGATGTCGATGTGCTTCAGATTGTGCTGGTGCGCGTCCTGCAGGATCAGGCGCGGCGTGTTGTCGGGCACCGGCTTGCGCGGCCCGGCCTCGACACGCAGGCGCTCGCCCAGGTAGGCGCCGGTCAGCGTGTCGGCCTTCGCGGCCTCCAGCGGCGTGCCGTCGAAGACGATCTGCCCACCGCGCTCGCCCGGGCCGGGTCCGATGTCGATCAGGCGGTCGGCGGCGGCCATGACGGCCGGGTCGTGCTCGACCACCACCAGGGTGTTGCCCGCATCGCGCAGGCGCTGCATGGCGCGCACCACGCGGTCCATGTCGCGCGGGTGCAGGCCGATGCTGGGCTCGTCCAGCACAAAGAGCGTGTTGACCAGCGACGACCCCAGCGCCGCCGTCAGGTGGATGCGCTGCACCTCGCCGCCCGACAGCGTGCGGCTCTGACGATCCAGCGTCAGGTAGCCCAGGCCGATGTCGCACAGATAGCCCACCCGCGTGCGCGTTTCTTCCAGCACAAAGCGCTGCGCCCGGCGCTGCGCGGCACCCGCGCTATCAGGGTCTTCGCGGCGTTCGCGGTCGGCGGCGGCGGCGTGCATGGCGTCCAGCAGACGGCGCAGGCGATCCTGCGGCAGCGTCATCACATCGGCGATGTTCAGGCCCGGCAGGGTCTGCAGCTGCTGCGCCGTCCAGTCCACCCCGGGCGGACGCTGGCGCTGCGCGGGCGGGCACAGCTCTTCCAGCACAGGCGCAGGCACTTCGGTGGCAATGCGCCACAGCAGCGCCTCGGGCTTGAGCCGCGCGCCCAGGCACTGCGGACAGGTCGTGTAGCTGCGGTATTTGGACAGCAGCACGCGGATGTGCATCTTGTAGCTTTTGCTCTCCAGATAGGTGAAGAAACGGCGCACGCCGTACCACTGTCGGTTCCAGTTGCCTTTCCAGCCCGGATCGCCCTCGATGACCCAATCGCGGTCGGCGGGCGGCAGGTCGCGCCAGGCGATGTCGGTGGCCACACCGCGCAGGGCGGCGTAGCGCATGAGATCATCCTGACATTCCTTCCAGGCGGGCGTGGACAGCGTCTTGACCGCGCCGTCCTGCAGGCTTTTGCGCCCGTCGGGTACGACCAGATCCCAGTCCACGCCGATGACGCGGCCAAATCCCCGGCAGTGGCTGCAGGCGCCGTAGGGCGAGTTGAAGGAGAACATCGCGGGCACCGCCGCCGCGTAGGAGCGCCCACTGTCGGCGCAGTGCAGGCCCTGGCTGAAGCGCCAGACGCGCCCCTCCCCTGCAGCCAGATCACCGGCATCGCCATCCGCCTGTCCGTACACCGTGCAGCGTCCGCCGATGGCAGCGTCGGCGCCCTCGGCCTCCCCGCCCTGCTGCGCCAGCGCCGAGACGTGGCCGTATTTCAGCGCCACTTCCAGCGCTTCGACCAGACGCTGCTGCGGCACGCTGCCGATGCGGAAACGGTCGGCAACAACTTCCAGCAGCACGCCCCCGTCTTTCCCGTCCACTTTGCCAGCCTGTTCGTGGCGGGCGTGGATGCGCGTGAAACCGCTGGTGGACAGCCACTGCTGCGCCTGTTCCTCGCTGGTGCCCGCCGGCATCAGCACGGCGAAGGTGACAATCAGGCGCTGCTGCGGGCTGTCCGCGCAGTCGCGGCGCAGCGTCGCGGCCATGCGCGCGGCATCGTCGCTGCGCACGCGCTGCGCGGTCTGGGCGTCGAACAGGTCGGCGCTGCGGGCGAAGAGCAGCTTGAAGTAATCGTTCAGCTCGGTCATCGTCCCGACCGTGGACCGCGACGTACGCACCGGATTGTTCTGCGCAATGGCAATCGCCGGGGGAATGCCTTGCACGCTGTCCACCTGCGGCTTGTCCATGCGGTCCAGAAACTGGCGCGCATAAGCCGAAAAAGTCTCGACATAACGCCGCTGGCCTTCGGCATACAGCGTATCGAACACCAGGCTGGATTTGCCGGAACCGCTGACGCCCGTCACCACCGTCCAGGTGCCGGGCACGATGTCCAGATCGAGATTCTTGAGATTGTTCTGGCGCACCCCGCGCAGGCGCAGGAGCGCAGGCGCACCGGACGATTTGGGGGGCTGGGGAGCATTCATGGGGATTTCCGGCAGGCAGCAAAAGGCAGGTTTATCATTCTAGGCTGCCCTCAAAACCGGCGCCTTGAGCCGGACTCGCCCTGATCCCCATGAATCAAGCCCCGCCCCCCGACAGAATCCGCTGGCTCAAACCCAGCGGTGCGCCCGTGTCCTGCACCGAAAAAGTGAAGGTTCTGGACGAAAACTACGCCGACCTGCGCCAGCAGCTTCAGGACATGCTGGACGACGCCCTGCTCATGGGCTGCGACGAAGCGCAGGTGCGCCAAGCCTTCGCCCACCTGGCGCTGGGCCTGCCCGCCACGGTGGCGCCGTCGGGGGAGTGAGGCCGTTGCTTGCCATCCACAGCATTTGCAGCCAAACTGCCTGACAGAATTTCTGTGCGGTATCCAGACATGACAAGGACGGCATCATGCCCATCGAAACGACCTACAGTCAGGCCCAAAGCCAGCTAAAAAGGCTGATGGACCGGACCGTGGAGGACCGCGAAATCGTGGTGGTGCGCCGACCTTCTGGTGGCGATGTGGCCTTGATCGCTGCCGACGAGCTCCAGAGCCTCATCGAAACCGCCCACCTGCTGCGTTCGCCAGCCAATGCCAGACGCCTGCTGACCGCCCTGGCCCGTTCCGGGAACGAGACGCTGCCCGCGCTGTCGCTGGATGAACTGTCTCACCGGCTGGATGTTCCCCCCGCCGGGCAGCTTCGTGGGAATGCCTGAAACATCCGCCCGAAGTGAACGGCTGGCGGTCTGCCACCCAGAGTTTCTGGAAGATCTCCAGCACTGGGTGGAAACTGACCGCCGCACCGCCAAACGGCTGCTCGATCTGGTTCGGGCTATTTTGTGCGATCCGTTGGACGGTATCGGCAAACCAGAGCCGCTGAAGTATCTAGGCGCAGACGTCTGGTCTCGCCGGATCACGCAAGAGCATCGCGTTGTTTACCTGATCAGAAACAACCGCGTCGAGTTTTTGCAGGGGCGCTACCACTACTGACCACGGGCCTGTGATCCGCAGCAACCCCGCGATAAGAACCCGCTTACTGCGCTGCCCCTTCCGTCGCCACCCGCGTCACGATGCGGCACAGGTTGGCGGCCAGGGCGGGGGTGATGGGCTGGTTGATCGGGGCCAGATCGGCCTCGTTGGGCACCCAGGGCGGTGGCAGGAAGGACACGCTGGTGCTGGCCCCGGCGCGCACGAAAGAGAGCTGCACGGGCGAGAGCGGACGCACGGCCGCAATCAGATTGGTCAGCGAAGCGCTGTTGGTGATGTCCACGCCCTGCAGGCGGGTGATGCGGTCGCCGATTTCGACCGACCCGGCCAGCGGCGAGCCCGGCAGCAGCTTGTAGACATAGACGCCCCGGCTGCCATCGGGCAGCGGGCAATCGACGGTGCGCAGGCCAAAGCGTGCGCGCGGCACGCCCGACTGGGCGGCGGGCGGCAGCGCAGGCACCGCGGCCGGCGATGCCGGAACGGGCACAGGCGTCGCCGGGGTGGCGTGTGACATCAACCCCTCGGGCCAGGAACTGGAACCCGGGTAAACGCGGCCGTCGGCCGGAGCCGATCCGGCTGACACGCCGGGCAGCTGGGGCAGCGGAACGGGCGGCAGCACAAAGGGGGTGGAAGCACAGCCGCCCAGCAGCAGGGCGGTCAGAGCTGAAAGGGTCAGCGTGGCGTAACGCAGGCGCATGGGGAATCTCCGAACAGAAAAAATCAGCTCATCCAGGGTCGGGTGCGGGCCTGCAGCCAGTCGCGGGCAGCGCCCTGGACGTGCGGCGAGACGCGGCGCCAGACTTCGGCGTGGTAGGCGTTCAGCCAGTCGATCTCGTCGGGGCGCATCAGTGCGGCCTCCAGGCAGCGGGTGTCGATGGGGCACAGGGTCAGGGTTTCGAAGGCCAGCATCTCGCCGAAAGTCCCGCGCTCGTGCGTGGCAAAAGGCACGCTGGCGACCAGATTCTCGAAGCGCACGCCCCAATGGCCCTCGCGGTAAACGCCGGGCTCGATGGACGTGATCATGCCCTCGCGCAATGCCGTTTCCGGGCGCGGCAGGGCTTTGGAAATGCGCTGCGGCGGTTCGTGCACGTTCAGGCAGTAGCCCACGCCGTGGCCGGTGCCGTGGCCGAAATCCAGGCCCTCGGCCCAGAGCGGCGCCCGCGCGATCGCGTCCAGCATGGGGCCGGGCGTGCCGACGGGGTAGACCGTGCGCGACAGCGCGATCATGCCCTGCAGCACGCGGGTGCAGTCGCGCTTGTGTTCGCTGCTGGGCATGCCAATGGCCCAGACGCGGGTGATGTCGGTGGTGCCGCCCAGGTACTGGCCGCCCGAATCGATGAGCAGCAGGCCGTTGCCGCTGATCGTGGCGTGCGCCTCGGGCAGCGCGCGGTAATGCGGCAGCGCGCCGTTGGCGTTCCAGCCGGCGATGGTCGAAAAGCTCAGGCTGACAAAGCCCGGCTGCCTGGCGCGCTCGGCGCTCAGCCACTCGTCCACCGTCAGTTCGGTCACGGTCTGCCCAGCGGCCAGCGCGGCCTCGAAGCGGGCGTAAAAGGCCGCCATGGCAGCGCCGTCGTGCTCCATCGCCTGGCGCACGTGCGCCAGCTCCTGCGGCGTCTTGCAGGCCTTGGCCATCATCACCGGACAGAGCTGCTCGCGCACCTTGACGTGCGCGGGCACCTGCTGGCGCAGGCCGTGAGTGACACGCGCCGGATCGAGCATCAGCACCGCATCGTGCGGCAGGCCGGCCAGCGCGGGCGCGATCTGCGGGTAATCGTGCAGCCAGATGGCGCTTTCGGCCAGCGCCGCCGCCAGGGCGGGTTCCACCTTGCCGGGTTCGATGAAGAGCCGCACCTCGCGCGCATCAACCAGCGCGTGCGCGACAAAAACCGGGTTGTAATCGACGTCGCTGCCGCGCAGGTTGAGCAGCCAGGCGATATCGTCCAGCGTCGCCAACCACAGGTGCGTCGCCCCCTCCGCCGCCATCTGGGCGCGAAGGGTGGCCAGGCGATCTTCGACACTCACGGTGGCGTACGGCGGGCTGTGGCGCCACACCGGGGCCTGCGGCAGGCCAGGCCGGTCGGCCCACAGGCTGTCAAAAGCATCGATGTCGCCGCGCAGGGCGATGCCGTGGGTTGTGAGCTCGAACTGCAGCGTCTGCCAGGCGCTCAGCGACAGCACCTGGCCATCGACGATCACCGTGGCGCCCTGCGCCAGATGGCTGTTGAGCCAGCGTGCCACGTCCAGCGTGCTGCCCTGCTCGGCACGCACCAGCTCGAAACCGCTGCCCGCGAGCTGCGCGGCGGCCTGCGTCCAGTAGCGGCTGTCGGTCAGCACCCCGGCGGCGTCCGCCGTGATGACGGCGACCCCGGCCGATCCGGTGAAACCGCTGATCCAGGCGCGGGTGTTCCAGCGCTCGGGCAGGTATTCGGACAGGTGCGGATCGCTGCTGGGCACGACAAGCGCCTGCGCGCCCAGCGCCTGAAGCAGCTTGCGGGCATGCGCCAGGCGCTGCGCGGGAGAGCTGGCGTGGTCCAGGGCAAGGCTCATGCGGAGGTCTCCCGGGAGGTTTTGGACGCCGCAGCCAGCGTGGCGCGGCGGATGAAATCGGAGATGGCCGACTGGATGCCTGCCGCGTCCAGGCCGCAGGCCGAGAGCAGCGCGCCGCGCTCGCCATGTTCGATGAACTGGTCGGGCAGGCCCAGATGCAGCAGCGGGCGCGTCAGGCCCAGCTGGCTGAGCGCCTCGGCCACCGCGCTGCCCGCGCCGCCCGCGACGGCGCCCTCTTCGACCGTGACGATGAGATCGTGCTCCAGCGCGGCCTGGCGCACGGCTTCGACGTCCAGCGGCTTGGCGAAGCGCATGTTCCAGACCGAAGCGTCCACGCCCTCGGCGGCCTCCAGCGCGGCGTAGAGCAGCGGGCCAAAAGCGAGCACCGCGACCGACAGGCCCAAGGCTTCGTCAGCCCGGCTACTGTGTGTGCTGGTGCTGGTGCTGGTGCTGGTGCTGGTGCGTTTGCGGCGGCGCTCGGCGCGTCCCCAGGGCAGGGTCGCCAGCCCAGGCAGCACCGCCACGCCCGCGCCACTGCCGCGCGGGTAGCGCACCGCCGCCGGGCCGTTGTGGGCGAAGGCGGTGGACAGCAGCTGGCGGCATTCGTTCTCGTCGGCGGGCACCAGCACCGCCAGGTTGGGCACGCAGCGCAGGTAAGCGATGTCGTAGTTGCCCGCGTGCGTGGCGCCGTCGGCGCCAACCAGGCCCGCGCGGTCCAGGGCAAACATCACCGGCAGATTCTGGATGGCCACATCGTGGATCACCTGGTCGTAGCCGCGCTGCAAAAACGTGCTGTAAATGGCCAGGACGGGTTTGAGCCCCTCGCAGGCCAGACCGGCGGCGTAGGTGACGGCGTGCTGCTCGGCGATGCCGACGTCGGCGTAGCGCTGCGGGAAGCGGCGCTCGAACTCGACCATGCCCGAACCTTCGCGCATCGCCGGGGTGATGCCGACCAGGCGCTCGTCCGCCGCTGCCATGTCGCACAGCCACTGCCCGAAGACCTGCGTGAAGGTCTGCGCGCCCGCCTTAGCGGGTTGCAGGCCAACAGCCGGGTCGAACTTGCCCGGGCCGTGGTAGGCGATGGGGTCGGCCTCGGCCAGGTCGTAGCCCTTGCCCTTGCGCGTGATGATGTGCAGGAACTGCGGCCCGCTGCGCTCGCGCAGGTTCTGCAGCGTGGGAATCAGGGCATCCAGGTCGTGGCCGTCGATGGGACCGACGTAGTTGAACCCGAACTCTTCAAAAATCGTGCCGGGCACGACCATGCCCTTGGCGTGTTCCTCGAAGCGGCGCGCCAGCTCGTACAGCGGCGTGTGCTTGAGCACCGATTTGGCGCCTTCGCGGGCGGCGCTGTAAAAGCCGCCGCTCATCAGGCGGGCCAGGTATTTGTTCAGCGCGCCCACCGGCGGGCTGATCGACATGTCGTTGTCGTTGAGGATGACCAGCAGGTTGGCGTGCGTGTCGCCCGCGTGGTTCAGGGCCTCGAAAGCCATGCCGCCGGTCAGCGCCCCGTCGCCGATGATGGCCACGGCGCGGCGCGATTCGCCCTTGATGCGCGCGGCCATGGCCATGCCCAGCGCGGCCGAAATCGAGGTGGACGAGTGCGCGGTGCCAAAGGCGTCGAACTCGCTCTCGTCGCGGCGCGGAAAGCCCGACAGGCCGCCCAGCTGGCGCAGCGTGGGCATGCGGCTGCGTCGCCCGGTGAGCATCTTGTGGGGATAAGTCTGGTGGCCCACGTCCCACACCAGGCGGTCCTGCGGGGTGTTGTAGACGTAGTGCAGCGCGATGCTCAGTTCGACCGTGCCCAGGTTGGACGACAGATGTCCGCCGGTGCGGCTGACCTGGCCCAGCAGATCCTGGCGCAGTTCGCGGGCGACCTGCTCAAGCTGGTCGGGCCGCAGCTGGCGCAGGTCGGCTGGGCTGGAAATCGTGTCCAGCAGCGGGGTGGATGTCACGGTCAGGGTCATGGCGTTCCTTGCGGTCCTTCGGGGCCGTCAGTGGCTGCGCGACACGACCTGGTGGGCCAGATCGCGCAGCGGGCGGGCGCCCGGGAGCGGCAGATGGCAGGCGTCCAGCGCCGCCAGCGCGCGTGCGTGGATGTCCAGCGCGTAGGCCTGCGCCGCCGCCAGCCCCATCAGCGAGACAAACGTCGGCTTGTTGCTGGCCTCGTCCTTGCCCGCGGTTTTACCCAGGGTGGAGCTGTCCTGGGTCACGTCCAGAATGTCGTCGACCACCTGGAAGGCCAGGCCCAGCCAGCGGCCGTAGTCCATCAGGTGCGGCCAGACAGGCTGATCGACACAGGACGCGAGCTGGTGCTGGCCGCTGCTGTCGGCATCCCCGGCCATGGCGCCCATCGCCACGCTGGCCTGCAGCAGGCAGCCGGTTTTCAGGGCGTGCATGTGCTCCAGCCCCGCCAGATCCAGGCTTTTGCCGACGTGCATGAGATCAATCGCCTGCCCGCCCGCCATGCCCGCGTGTCCCGCCGCGCGGGCCAGGCAAGCCACCCAGCGCGCCTGCAGTGCAGGGGCAATGCCGGTTTCGGGCGTGAGCACCTCGAAAGCCAGCGCCTGCATGGCGTCGCCCGCCAGCATGGCCATGGCTTCGCCGTGAACCACATGCGTGGTGGGCTGGCCCCGGCGCAGGACATCGTCGTCCATGCAGGGCAGATCGTCGTGGACCAGCGAATAAGCGTGGATCAGCTCCACCGCCACAGCCGCCCGCAGCGCGGCCGGACGGCTGCCGCCCAGCGCCTCGCAGGCGGCCAAAACCAAGAGCGGTCGCAGGCGTTTGCCGCCCTGCAAGCTGGCGTAGGCCATAACTTCGGTCAGGCCCCCAGCGCCCCGGGGCGGAATCGCCGCCGCCAGCGCCTCATCCACGCGCGCCACCGCCTCGTCCACCCAACGGGTGTGGGCGGGATCAGGCAGCGGTGCAGCAGAAATAGCGCTCATCGGTGGCGTGGGCCGGGTGGCCGTGGGTCGTGCTGAAGAAATGAAACAGCCGCACGGCAGGCCTCTCAGTGGCCCAACCCTGCAGTCGGGCATTGTAAACCGGTGCTACCGGATGCTCATCAAAGCGGGCCGGGCCGCACACCTGAACACCCCATCACGCGTGCAGGGTTCTGAGTGCCACTTCCGGTGCCATCGACACGATTCTGAGCAGTGCTGCCGCTGGCCCGGTTGGCTGGCGACGCCGCTGCTCCCAGTTCTGCAGCGTTTTGACGCTGACTTGCATCAGACGGGCGAACTCGCTCTGCGAGAGCCCCATCTGATCGCGAACCGCTTTGACGTCCGGCGCAGCCACCGTAAAGCGCCGCGACGCAGGAGCTTCGCCGCGAGCAATTTCCCTGGCTTCTTTCAGGCTTTGCATCAGGTCATTAAACAGCGCTTGTTCCATGGCTCAAAGGTCTTTCACAAAATCACGCAGCAGGACGGTTTCGCGGTCAGTCAGGGTATCTTTCTTCGATTTCGGGTAAATCAGCAGCATATAAATCTGACCATCAGCCCGAACCCAGTAGTAAATCACCCTCAAACCGCCACTCTTACCTTGCCCAGGAAGCGCGTGACGCAGCTTGCGGATGCCTCCACCGCCAGAGAGAAGATCTCCGCGTTCCGGGTTATTAACCAGAACAGTCTGAAGGGCAGCGTATTCATCATCCGTCATCAACCCGGCAAGCAGGCGGGTGAAGGTCGGGGTTTCGATGAATTCCATGGGCTTGCACTATATCCGCCATTGGCGGATAGCACAATGTGAGAATGTCATGAGCAACCGTCGCCATCAGCTCCAGTCCACCCCCAGACGCTCGCGGGCGATCTGGCGCAGCAGGACGCGGTAGTCGGTCCTGATGGGCAGATCGCGGTGGTCGTTGAGGGTGTCAGCGGTCAGCACGGTTCCGGACGCGCCCTCGCCAAAAACCGCCGGGCGGTTCAGCCCGCCACCCATGACCCAGTAGGCGGTGCCGTAGCCGTGGTCGGTGCCCCGGCTGCCGTTTTCGCGGAAGGTGCGCCCGAACTCGGACACCACCACCACCGTGGTGCGCGCCCAGGCGTCGCCCATGGCGCTGGCGTAGGTGGCCAGGCCCTCGCCCAGCTCGGCCAGGCGGTTGGCGAGCTGGCCGGTCTCGCCGCCCTGCCCCACGTGCGTGTCCCAGCCGCCGATATCGACAAAGCCGACGTTGAAATGCCGCCGCATCTGACGCGCCACGGTTGAAGCGTCCTGCGCAAAACCGCGCGCCGTGACCGCCTTGCGGTCGGCCGGCTGGGCGTGCGCCATGGCCTGGTCCTGCTGGCGGTCCAGCCTGTCCTGCTCCTGCAGATCCAGCCCGGATTCCAGCGCCTGACCCAGCGCGGCCACGGACCGGTCGGCATACAGTTCGCGCAGCGCGCCGCGCAGCTGGGGGTCCAGCGGCTGGCGCGCGCCGCCCTGCAGCGGAAAATTGGGCAGCACGCCCGGCCCGCGCAGCGCCAGCGGGCGTATCTGCGTGAAAGCCAGCGGGCTGACCGGCGCGGGCAGCGACTGCGCCAGACGGTAGAGCAGGCCCTGCGCGGGTGGGCGCAGCGGCTCGCGGCCATCGAGGCCGTATTCCAGCCTGTCCTGGCTGTCAAAGTGGCTGCGCGTCGTGCCCGGAATGCCGACAAAAGGCACAAAACCCAGCTCGCGATTGTCCAGATAAGCACCCAGCGGCCCGGCCAGCGCCGGGTGCAGTCCCCAGCCGTCGTTCAGCGATCGCAGCGCACCACGCGGCACCGCGATGGTCGGCCTGGCCTCGAAGTAAAAATCGCTGAAAGCGGGCACGAGCACGTTGCAGGCGTCGTAGGCGCCGCGCAGGAAAACCATCAGAAAGCGCGGGCTGTCCGGCCCGGGCTCGCCGCCCAGTGCGGTCGTGGGCAGCGCCAGCAGGCGGCTGCTGGCCGTGGCGGCCACCAGACCCGCACTGGCCTGCAGCCAGCGGCGGCGCGAAAGGCGATGGGAGGCAGAGGACACGGCAGACTCCTTCAGGATGGCGCCCGGATCATCCGATCACTGGCGCATGAATTCGGGCGATGACAGCAGCAGCGCAGTCGCCGTCACAGGCTTGTCCTGGGCCGCCAGGGTGGCGCGGGTGGCCGGGCTCAGGAGAGGCGACACAGCCAGCTGCGCCAGCGGCGTTGGCACCGCCCCCGCCGCTTTGGCGATGGCGGCCGCGCGAGCGGCCAGGCGCTGGGCGATGCGCACGCGCATCGCCATCTGCACGGGGGTCAGCCACTCGCGGCTGTCCAGCGGATAGCCTTCGGGCGTGCGGTGGCCAAAAAGCTCTTCATTCAGTTCGGCCGGGACGCGCCAGGCCTCGTCGACCCAGGCGCTGCGTCGGTCGACGGGCAAGGTCTGCGCCAGCGTACGCACCAGCGCCACGCTGTACTGCCAGGGGCTGCGCAGACGCTGGCCCAGCGCGGCGTCCAGCTCGGGCGCAGTCAGCAGCACGCGCAGCACGCTCGCGATATCGCCCTGGCTCTCCAGATAAGTGCGAGAGAGACGCTCGATGAGCGCTTTGGGCGCGCGTGCGGCGTCGTCGGCGACAAAGTAGCTGTAAAGCTGGCGGCTGAGGTGGGTGGCCGTGGCCGGGCTGCTGGCCAGGCGGGTGATGATGGTCTCGAACTCCGGCCAGCCTTCGCCCGGCAGTGTGATGCCCAGCAGCGTCTTGCTGCCGTAGTCGTGCCGCGCCGGGTTGTAGGCCAGCGCGTTGGTCACAAAAACCTCGGCGCCCCGCTGGGTGGCCAGCTTGCCCTTGAGCTGCGGCCCCTGCCCGCCCGGCGCCAGCTCCAGCCCGGTCAGCACGCGGGCCATTTCCTGCACGTCCTGCTGGGTGTAGCCCTGGTTGAGGCCCAGGGTGTGCAGCTCCATGAGCTCGCGGGCGTAGTTCTCGTTGATCTTGCCCGCGCGGTTGCTGGTGTTGTCCAGATAGGCCTGCATGGCCGGGTGCAGCACGGTGGCGCGCAGCAGATCGCGGAACGACCCCAGTGCCAGCGGCCGCAGCGTGCGCGCGTAATCGCCCGCCATGGCGCCGATGTCATCCTTGCCCGCGAACACCGAGAAATGATTCAGCCAGAACCACAGCATCTGCTCGCGCAGCACCTGCGGCGAGAGCACGGCCTCGCGGAATATCGTGGTGCGCGCCTGCACGAGACGGTCGCGCACCTCGTCGCGGTCGGCCTTCTGCAGGGCGGCGGCGCGGGCCGTGGCCTCGGCATCGCCCGGCTGGGCGGCGCGGGTGGCGGCGCGCGCCTCCTGACGGCGCTGCATCCAGTCGGCGATGGAGGCTTCGTCAGAGACCGTGTCCGCATCATCTTTGGGCGGGGCCAGCTGGGCCGCCAGCCAGGCGCTGCGACCAAGGCGGGCCAGATCGGCCACGCTGTCTTCGGTGACGCCGCCGCTGACGCGGTTGAGCCAGCGCAGGTCGGCCAAAGACAGTGGCGCAGACTCAGAAGCGCTCTGGGCCCGGGCCAGCACCGGCAGGCCCTGCAGGCCCACAAAGCCCAAGGCGCCCACCCCGCCCAGCAGGCTCAGGGTGCGGCGTTTCAGCGTCAGACTGGAATCGGGCGCAGTCATCATCATCCCCAAGATGGACGTTCAGAACGCGCGGCCCTCAATGGTCGCGGCCATTTCCGTGACCATGCCCGCGGCCGTGTTCCCAGCCTCGGCCCTTGTCATCATCATGGCCGTGCTCGCGTTTTCTGTCGTAGCCGCGCGAACCCGGCGAGACCTCGTGGCGACTGCCCAGGCCCACATAACGCAGCTCACCGCGCTTGAGCGCCTGAAACTGCGCCGAGCCGGGCTTGATGCCCAGGTTCTGCGCCAGACGACCCCAGCCGCGCTCGCGGCGGTAGTGGTCGTAAACCTCCAGCGGCGGACGGCCCGACCACTGCGACAGCTGGTAAATCATGAAGACATCGCCGGGCTGACGCACCTGCCGTGTGATGACGCTGACCTGGGTCACCGGCACCCCGAACTGCGCCGAAATGGCCGCCGGAAAGCCGCCCAGGTTGGCCTGCGCCTGCACGTTGACGCTGCGCAGGAAAGTATCCAGACCATCAGCGCGGGCGGGCACCGCGGCCACGCTCAGGGCCAGAACGGCGGCGGTGGCCAGCAGGGGTTTTTTCCAGGGGGTCATGCGTGTCTCCATCTGTGCTTGCGCGATGCCGGTTGGATCGCCCGAAGGCGCAGCAAGTTCCGGTAAAGCTGTGCAAAGACAGAAGGCTCAGGCGCGGGCGCGGGCCTGCGCCACCTGACGCAGCAGCGCCAGCGCCTCGTCGACCTGCGCCGCCGTGCAGACCAGCGCCGGGGCCAGGCGGACCACATCCGGCCCCGCCGCCAGCACCAGCAGCCCGGCGTCCTGCGCCTGCTTGACCCAGGCCGCCGACTTTCCAGCCTGCGCACCGCCCAGCACCAGACCGCGCAGCAGGCCCATGCCGCGTGTGGAGGCCAGCAGCGCCGGGTGATCGGCCACCAGCGCCTCAAGCCCCTGGGCGAGCTGGTCGGCGCGCTCGCGCACCTGCTCCAGGAAGCCCGGGTGCGTGACTTCGCGCAGCACCTGCAGCGCCACCGCCCCGGCCAGCGGGTTGCCGCCGTAGGTGGTGCCGTGCGTGCCCACCGTCAGGCCCGCCGCAGCGGCCTCGGTGGCCAGCACTGCGCCCATGGGGAAGCCATTGCCCAGCGCCTTGGCCGTGGTCATCACGTCCGGGCTGACGCCGTAGGCCTGGTGGGCATAGAGATGGCCGGTGCGGCCCACGCCGGTCTGGACCTCGTCAAAAATCAGCAGCGCGCCGTGCTGGTCGCACAGGGCGCGCAGGCCTTCCAAGTAGGATTTGTGGGCGGGCGTGACGCCGCCCTCGCCCTGCACCGGCTCGACGATGAAGGCCGCGACGTGCGGGCCCATGGCCGCTGCGGCCGCGTCCAGATCGTTGAAGGGCACGTGCACGATGGCCTGCGGCGTGGGGCCGAAGCCTTCCATGTATTTGGGCTGGCCGCCCACCGACACCGTGAACACGGTGCGGCCGTGGAAAGACTGCGTGCATGAGACGATGGTCTGGCGCTGCGTATCGCCCCGGTTGTAGGCCAGACGGCGGGCCAGCTTGAGCGCGCCCTCGTTGGCTTCGGCGCCGGAGTTGCAGAAGAAAACGCGATCCGCGAAGGTCAGCCCGGTCAGCACCCGCGCCAGGCGCAGCACCGGCTCGTTGGTGTAGACGTTGGACAGATGCCCGATCTGCCCCGCCTGCTGCGCCAGCGCCTGCGTGACGGCCGGATGGCAGTGGCCCAGCGAGGTGACCGCGATGCCCGCCGAGAAATCCAGGTAGCGGCGCCCATCCTGATCCCAGACGTCGAGCCCGCTGGCGCGCACCGGCACAAAGGCGGCGGGCGCGTAAGTGGCCATCAGGTGACGGTCAAAATCGGCGCGCGACACGGGCGCATCGAACAGCCCGGCCAGGGTCTCAAGGGGGGCGGCAGCGGTCATGGCAGTCTCCTGATCAGCGGGCTGCCATTGTAGCGGGGGCGCTTTGGCGTCTCCCGCTGGGGGCAGGTTTCACCGCGCCCCACGCACCTCTTTCAGGCGCTGCGCCGCGCCCAGGCGCAGCTGCGCGGCGTCGTTGCCGGGCGTGACCAGGTGGTAGCCCATGCGCGTCACCTCGGCGGTCATTTCGGGGCCGCCCGCGAAGATGCCCGCGTACTTGCCCGCGCGCTGCGTGGCTTCCAGCGCGTGGCGCACGGCCTGCTGCATGGCGGGCTGGTTCCAGGCGTTGGGGCCCAGGCCCATGGCCAGTCCCAGGTCGCTGGGGCCGAAGTAGATGCCGTCCAGCTCTTCGACGGCCAGGATGCGCTCGATGTCGTCCAGCGCGGGCACGGTTTCGATCATGGCCAGCGACATCACGGTGTCGTCGGCGTGATCGACGTAATCGGCGCCGCCATAAGTCAGCCCGCGCGAAGGCCCGAAACTGCGCAGGCCGCGCGGCGGGTAACGGCAGGCGCGGGCCAGGGTGGCGGCCTGATCGACGGTTTCGATCAGCGGCGAGATGATGCCGTAAGCGCCCGCGTCCAGCAGCTTGTTGATCTGCGCCAGATCGTTGCTGGCCGGGCGCGCCAGCGGAATCGCCGGGGTGGACGAAATCGCCTGCAGCAGCTGCACCGCCGCATCGAAGCCGAACATGCCGTGCTGCAGATCGACCGTGACGGCGTCGTAGCCGCTGTGGCCCAGGATCTCGGCGGCATAAGGGCTGCCCAGCGAAATCCAGGCGTTGGCGGCCGTCTGGCCCTGGTTTTTGAGGGTTTTGAGGGTGTTCTGGCGCATGGCAGTGGGTGGGCAGCGTGGAAGTGGGGTCAGACTATCAGCCTGCTTTGCGGCGGTCCAATATATTTATGGCGCCAGATTGATATCATGCGGCTATCAAACTTTCACAGCGCCAGACGCAGCGCGGCTTCCCGGGCCGCCTCCAGAAAGTGGCCCAGCAGCGGCGACGTGCTGCTGCGCCGCCAGCACAGCAGCAGCTCGGGACGGGGCAAGCCCTCGCCTTGCAGCGGGCGGAAGACCACGCGATCCATCTGCACCCGCGCCGAGGCGTCGGGCACCAGCGCTAGCCCCAGGCCCGCGCTGACCAGGGCGACCACGGCGTGCAGCTGCGTCGCGCGCTGCACCAGGCGCGGCTGCACGGCAGATTCAGCCAGCAGGGTTTCGATCATGTCGTGAAAGTAGCGCGCGGTCTGCGGCGAAAAGCCGATGAAGGGCACGTCGTGCAGATCGCCCACCGTCAGCCCCGGACGCGCCGCCAGCGGGTGGTCGGCCGGAACGGCGACGACCAGGCGCTCGCGCATCAGCAGCTCGCTGGCCAGGCCCGGCGCCTCGACGCGGGGCCGTACCAGGCCCACGTCCAGGCGCGCATCGGCCAGCTCCTGCAGCTGCACGCTGGTGACGCGCTCGTGCAGCGCCACCTCGACCTGCGGGTAGCGCAGCTTGTAGGCGTGGATCAGCGCCGGAATCGCCGCGTAAGCGCTGGCGGCGGTGTAGCCCACGCGCAGCAGACCGGCCTGGCCGCGCGCAGCGGCGCGGGCGCTGTCCACGGCCTCGTCCAGACGCGCCAGGCCCTCGCGCACCTGCGCCAGAAAGACCTCGCCCGCGTAGGTCAGCGAGACGGTGCGCTGCGTGCGGTGCAGCAGGCGCACGCCCAGCGATTCCTCCAGCTGGCGGATCTGGATGGAGAGCGGCGGCTGCGACATGTGCAGGCGCTGGGCGGCGCGGCCAAAGTGCAGCTCTTCGGCCACGGCCACAAAATAGCGCAGGGCGCGGGTATCAGGGGTCATTGATAGCTTTTCAAAATCAATGAGAGATTATAAATATATTGGACGAGGCGCATCCTGGCCCTTTACAGTCGGGACAAGGACAGCATCACCGCCTTCAAGAGCATCCCACCATCGTCCACAGGAGACCGACATGACCTTCCGATTCAAAGCCCTGATCGTGGCCACCGCCGCCCTCACCGCCAGCGTGGGCGCCTGGGCGCAGGCCCTGCCCTACAACCTCAAGCCCGGCAAGCCCTACAACGGCCAGACCGTGACGGTGCTGGCGGTGGAAACCCCGCAGTTCCAGGGCCTGCAGCTGCGCGACGCCGAGTTCACCAAAATGACCGGCATCAAGGTGCAGTGGAATTTCACGCCTTTCAAGGCGCTGCAGGAAAAAATCACCTCGGTCGGCGCCGCCAAGAGCGACGAGTTCGACGTGATCAACTTCATGGACGTCTGGGCGCCCGCCAACAGTTACTGGTTCACGCCGCTGGAGGCCATGGCCAAGCGCGACGGCATTGATCTCAAGCGCTACCCGCAGGGCTTCATCGACGGCTCCAGCTACAAGGGCCACCTGCTGGGCCTGCCCATGCGCGGCCACGCGCAGCTGTTCTTCTACCGCAAGGACATCTTCGAGAAACTGGGCATCAAGCCGCCCACCACCTGGGACGACGTGGCCGCTGCCGGTCGCAAGATCGCCGACGCCAAACTGGGCGTGGCCCCGCTGGCCTGCTACTACGGCGCCGACGGCAACCGCCAGAACCTGTTCATCTGGGCCAACTTCCTGTGGGGCGCGGGCGGCGAGATCCTCGATCCGGCGTCTGGCAAACCGGCCTGGAACTCGCCCCAGGGCATCAAGGCCACCGAAGACTACGTCGGCCTGATGACGAAACAGAAGCTGTGCGGCGACGGCGCGGTCTCCAACACCGAACAGGATGCGCGCGTGTCCTTCGCGCAGGGCAAGACGGCGATGATTCCGGTGTGGTGGTGGTTCTACTCGGCGGCCATCAACCCCAAGGATTCGGTGCTCAAGCCCGACCAGGTTGGTTTCGTGCCCATGCCGGCCTACAACAACCGCCCGGCCGTGACGCTGGTCAATGTGCACTCGTGGGCGCTGTCGTCCTACTCGCAGCACAAGGACGCGGCGTGGGAATTCCTGAAGTGGGCCTCCAACCCCGATCTGGAAAAGAAGAACGCCATCGAGCGTGAAGTCGGTGGCAAGACCATTGTCAACAACGTGGTCGTCCAGTTCCCCAACATGGAAGACGCCGAGGTCAACAAGGCCAACGCCAACGTGCCCGCCATGGGCGCCAAGAGCCTGCGCATCTCGCGCGAACTGCCCATGAACACGGCCTGGCCGGAAGTGGGTGATGCGCTGTCCAAAGCCGTCAACAACGCGGCGGGTGGCGGCGATGTCAAGCAGCTGCTGGACCGTGCGGCCAAGGATTCGGAGCGCGCCCTGCGCCGTGCCGCCCGCTGAAGCGGCGGTTTTCCTGGCCCTGACCTGATCGTGGCGGCCGCCCTGGCCGCCCCCTCGAGCACCCTCTCCGCCCTGTCTGGCCCCGCGCCTGACAGCGCGGCGAAAGGATGACCATGCGCGACCGTGCAATGAAATACTGGCTGGTGCTGCCCGCCGTGGTGGCGGTGCTGCTCAGCGCCGTCTGGCCGCTGCTGCAGGCCTTTTACCTGTCCTTCCGCGACTGGCGGCTCAACCAGTCGGCCGATTCGGCGCCCCTGTGGACGCCGGCTGACGGCTGGGGCGACATCGCCTACCTCTTCGACAACTACACCCGCGCCTTCGAGGACAGCAACTTCTGGCACTCGGTCTGGGTGACGGCGGTGTTCAGCGTGTCCACCGTGGTCATCACGCTGGGCCTGTCGCTGGCCTGCGCGCTGCTGCTCTTCCCGCAGGGCCGGGTGCGCAGCGTGCTGCGCTCGCTGCTGATTCTGCCCTTCGCGATGAGCCCGGCGCTGATCGGCATCAACTGGCGCTTCATGTTCAATGCCGAATACGGCTTTGTCGCCAGCCTGTCCAAGGCGCTGGGCATGACCGGCCCGGTGCCCAACTGGCTGGGCACGCCCGGCGGCGCCATGGCCATCGTGGCCAGTTCGGACATCTGGCACTGGACGCCCTACATCACCATGATGTTCATCGGCGCACTGGCCGCTGTCCCCAAGGACGCGCAGGAGGCCGCGCGCATCGACGGCGCCAGCAGCTGGCAGGTGTTCCGCGACGTGACGCTGCCGCTGATCATGCCGGTCATCGGGCTGGCGGCCATCCTGAAGACGATTTTCGCGCTCAAGGTGTTTGACCAGATCTACCTGATCACCAACGGCGGCCCGGGCAACAGCACGTCCACGCTGGCCTATTACATCTACACGCAGGGCATGAAGTACTCCGACATGGGCTACGCCAGCGCCCTGTCCTACCTGCTGGTGATTCCGCTGGCAGTGCTCGTCATCATCCACACCCGCACGGTGTTTGCGAAAGGCCAGCGATGAACAAGCGACTCGCACAGTTCGGCCAGGGTCTGGCCATGGTGGCTCTGGCCCTGATCATCCTCGTGCCCATCTACTGGGTGCTGTCGGCGGCGTTCAAGAACTACGTCGATGTCTACGGCGGGCGCTGGCTGTTCACGCCCACGCTGGACAACTTCCGCAAGATCATGGAGCCGCCCTACCTGATCCACCTGAAGTTCCTCAACTCGCTGGCGGTGGCGGTGGGCACGGTGGTCATCACCATGCCGCTGGCGGTGCTGGCGGCGTACAGCTTCTCGCGCTTCCAGCTGCGTGGCGAGAAAACCATGATGGTCATCATCCTGGCGACGCAGTTCCTGCCCGGCATCGTCATCGTGCTGCCCTACTTCCTGCTGTTCCGCGACATCGGCCTGTACGACAACCTGTTTGGCCTGATCCTGGTCAACATCTCGGTGGTGATGCCGTTTGCGGTCTGGATGATGAAGGGCTTCATCGACAACATTCCGCTGGACATCGAGGAATCGGCGCTGGTCGATGGCGCCACGCGCTGGCAGGTGATCTGGCACCACGTGCTGCCCATCGCCCGTCCGGGCCTGATCACGGCGGCGGTGTTTGGCTTCATCCTGACCTGGAACGACTTCAACTTCTCGGTGATCCTGACCTCGAAAGATGCGGTGACCCTGCCCGTGGGCATGGCGCTGTTCTCGGCCGAGGAAGGCGATCTGTGGCACCTCATCTCCGCCACGGGCGTGCTGGTGATGATTCCCATGTTCCTGTTCGCCAGCATCATCCAGAAACACCTCTCGACCGGTACAGCCGGCGCCGTGCGCTGACCCGCACCGGCAGAACCCCCAAGAATCAAGGAGCATCCGCATGGCCGGTATCGAACTCAAGAACATCACCAAGCGCTGGGGCGACGTGGTGGTTATCCCCAAGCTGGACCTGACGGTCCACGATGGCGAATTCCTCGTGCTGCTGGGCTCGTCGGGCTGCGGCAAGACGACCACCATGCGCATGATCGCGGGCCTGGACGAGCCGACCAGCGGCGACATCCTCTTTGACGGCCAGCGCATGAACGATCTGCCACCCAAGGACCGCAACGTGGCCATGGTGTTCCAGAACTACGGCCTCTACCCCCACCTGTCGGTGCGCGAGAACATCCGCTACCCGCTCAAGGTGCGCAAGGTGCCGACCGCGCAGCAGAACGCGCTGATCCAGCAGGCCGCACGCCGCGTCGAGATCGAAAGCTACCTGGACCGCAAGCCCAAGGAGCTGTCGGGCGGGCAGCGCCAGCGCGTCGCCCTGGCCCGCGCCATCGTGCGCCAGCCGCGTGTCTTCCTGATGGACGAACCGCTGTCCAACCTGGACGCCAAGCTGCGCGTGACCATGCGCTCCGAGCTCAAGCACCTGCACGGTGAACTGGGCACCACCGTGGTCTACGTCACCCACGACCAGATCGAGGCCATGACCCTGGCCACGCGCGTCGCCATCATGAGCCACGGCGTGATCCAGCAGCTGGACACGCCGCGCGTGATCTACAACGACCCGGCCAACCTCTTCGTCGCCGGATTCATCGGCTCGCCCGCCATGAACTTCATCGAAGGCCAGCTGGAAGGCGGCGCCTTTGTCGCACCCGACGTGCGTCTGGAGGGCGTGCCGCTGAGCTGCCCCAACCCGGTCAAGATGGGTTTCCGCTGGGAAGACGCCGACCTGGTCGCCCCGGGCGAAGGCCAGGCGCGCGGCACCATTTTTGCCGTCGAACTGATCGGCGAGGCCACCCAGGTCACCGTGCAGCTGGCCGGACAGCGCGTGGCGCTGCGCGGCCACAAGGATTTCGCCGCCGCCGAGGGCTCGCCCATCGGTCTGAAGATCCACACCCACCAGTGCTTCTTCTTCGACAGCAAGACCGAGCAGCGCCTGCGCCCGGCCGCCTGATGACTTTATGGCCTTGTGACCTTATCACCTGATTCCAGCCGGGTTTGGCCCGGTATTCCCGATTTTTTCCGCGACCCAGAAAGACTTCCCATGCAAGACGTGATCGTTTCCGCCGCCGAATTCCAGCAGCGCACCATCCTGTTCAAGGACGTCAAGTCCGATTCCGAGGCTTTTGTGGACACCCGCCTGCCCGGCTCGACGCCCAAGTACAACTACACCATGATCGGTTCGGGCGTGTCAGCCAACCCGCACACGCCGATCAACCTGCGCCTGCCGCACGGCTTCAACATCGGCGGCGCCTCGATGCCCAACGGCATCACCAACAACCTGCACATCCACTTCACCGCCGAAGTCTTCATCACCTTCGCGGGCCACTGGCGCTTCCGCTGGGGCCCCAAGGGCGAGCAGGGCGAATACGTCAGCGAGGAAGGCGACATCCTCACCGTGCCGACCTGGATTTTCCGCGGCTTTACCAACGCCGGGCCCGATGATGGCTTCCTGTTCACCACCCTGGGCCAGGACGTCACAGGCGGCGTGATCTGGAACCCGCACGTCATGCGCGCCGCGCGCGAAACGGGGCTGGCGATGGATCTCAACTCCAAGCTGGTCGATCTGAAGGTCAACCCGCTGCCCGACGACCAGCTGCTGCCGCTGATGAGCGAGGAAGAAATCACCCGCCTGCGCCCCTACACGCTGGAGCAGATGCGCCGCCGCGTGGTCAAGCAGAGCGATCTGGTCTGGTCGGATTTCCCCTTCCTGGACTGCGCCCTGCCCGGCGGCACCAAACAGCTGGCGCCGGTGATCGGCTACGGCCTGTCGGAAGACCGCAACACCGAGCCGCCGGTGACCAACCCGCACGGCTTCAAGCACGAATGGCTGCGCGCCGCCCCCGGCAACGGCCTGCACGCGCACCGTCACGATGATTCGCAGGTTTTCATCGTCCAGCACGGCGTGTGGGAGGTGTCGGTCAACCAGGGTTCGGCGCGCATGAGCACGCGCCTGGGCCCGCGCGACATTTTCTCGGTGCCCAAAGGCGCCTGGCGCAGCCTGAGCTGCGTCGAAGCCGGCCCGCAAGGCCAGGGCCAGGTGTTGATGGTGACGGGCGGCGACAACCGCACGCGCATCGAATGGGCCCCTGAAGTGGTCGAGGCCGCCGCCCGCGCAGGCTGGCGCTGCGACGCCAACGGCTTTGCCGCCCCCAGCGCCGTCGTGGCCCTGGCCGCCTGCTGACGCCTATGGCCGCAGCCCTGCCGCTGGTCCTGCTGCCCGGGACCCTGTGCAACGCCAGCCTGTGGCAGCGCCTGAGCCTGCCCCCCGGCGTCGAAGCGCTGACGCCCGACTGCCGCTACGCCACCAGCGCCGCCGACGCGGCCCGCCTGGTGCTGGCGCGGGCGCCGCAGCGCTTTGCTCTGGCGGGCATGTCCATGGGCGGCGCCACCGCGCTGGAAATCGTGGCCCAGGCGCCCCAGCGCGTGCTGGGCCTGGCGCTGATCAGCAGCCACGCCGGGGCTGACCTGCCCGGCCGCGCCGCGGGCCGCACCGAACTGCTGGAGCAGGCCCGCGAGCACGGCCTGGTCTGGCTGATCCGCGACAAACTGTGGTCCAGCTACGTCCACCCCAGCCGCCTGCGCGACCGCGCCCTGCAGGATCTGGTCGTCGCCATGGCGCTGGAACAGGGCCTGGACGCCTACGCCGCCCAGCTCCAGCTGCTGGGCCGCCGCACCGACCACCACGCCACGCTCTCCGCCTACAAAGGCCCGGTGCTGATCGCCGCCGGGCGCGACGACGCCCTCTGCCCTCCCCCGCTGCAAACCGCCATGCTGGCCGCCTGCCCCCAGGCCGAACATCTGGTGCTGGCCCAATGCGGCCACCTCTCGCCCCTGGAAGCGCCTATCGCGCTGGGCCAGGCGTTGGGGGAGGGGCTGGGAGGGTTGGTGGGGCGGGGGTAGTGACAGGACACCTGGGCGGTTGCGCGCGGTACCGTGAACCGGTACCATCCGCAGATGAAACGGACCTCCCGGAAAACGCTGGAACTCCTTTACGGACGGCCAACAAGCGGCAACGTCAAATGGCACGCCATTGAAGCGCTCTTTGTTGAGCTCGGCGCCGAAGTCACCGAACGCGAAGGCAGCCGCGTGGCCGTCGTCCTGTTTGGTGAGGTTCGAGTCTTTCACCGCCCTCACCCATCGCCAAACACAGACAAGGGCGCTGTTGCCAGCGTCCGAAAGTGGCTGGAGCAGCACGGAGTTAAACCATGAGCGTTATGAACATCGACGGGTACAGTGCCAAAATTGAATACGACCCGGAGCTTGACCTGTTTCGTGGCGAGATTCTTGGCTTGAACGGCGGGGCCGACTTCTACGGCAAGAACCCGAAGGAACTCCGGTCAGAATTCAAAAAATCGCTCGAAGTCTTCCTTGCGGTGTGCAAGGAGAAAGGCATTGAGCCGCGCCGTCAATTCTCCGGGAAATTCAATCTGCGCATCCCACCCGAGCTGCACGAGCGGCTGGCCATTACGGCACAAGCCGAAGGCAAAAGCATCAACACGCTAGCCCAAGAGGCGCTGCGCGAACGAGTTGCGGGATAAGAGTGTCGGCTATCAAAAAACACTGCAGTGACGGACTGATTTTCATTCTATTCGAGAGTGAAAATTTCAGAGGAAACGAACTGCATGTACACGACTTTGGCTGCCAGTCATGTGAACAAAACCATCTTGCCCGCCTTATCAACACTATGAACAGTAAAAAGCATTCTTGGCAAGATCAACGCCAACTGCAACAATAGCCATGGACTTCCCCTTCTGAACAGAGACACAGATGGAAAACACGGACTTCCCATCATGGCGCTTTGACGCCGGTTGTCGCACCTCGGTGCGGTCAGTTCGAGACGGGGAAGTCCCTTGTATTCGTTAGGCCCCTCAACTCTTACGTCGCCGATAACGCGTACCTCATTCATCATGGAGCACAAAATTTCTGGTCCCGCCCGCGCTGGTCTTTCCATTTACGCACTAGATCTCCAGCGCATCGCCCGTTTCTACGAAACTGTTCTTGGCATGTCACGAGTTCACGAGTCCCCGGAAGTTGTCGTTCTTCAATCTTCCGACATTCAGCTTGTGCTTCATCGCATTCCTGCCGATAGAGCCGCAACTATCTCTCTCAGTTCTCCCCCCCAGCGTCGTAGCTCGGCGATCAAGTTTTTCTTTACCGTTCCAGACATCGCAATAGCGAGATCGGCTGCACAAGAGGCAGGCGGTGATGTTCTCTTGGAGCAATGGCAGGGTCCAGGCTTTGTCGTTTGTGATTCTTGCGACCCTGAAGGGAATGTCTTTCATGTGCGTGAAAGCGTGGCCTCTCTCAAGAAAAACTCTCCAACTAACTGATTTTCATAGTTTTTCAAGCAATGCTTTCCGAGGGCACGAGTTGCATGTCCATCGCTTTAGCCTTCTGCGCAAGGTTGTGCAGAAAACGCTGGCGGTTGCGCTAACCATTGATTTGCTCAAGTGGAAAATGGGGTACGCTGCCGCTTGGAGCTGCTGTTCAATCTGTCTTATGCGTCGGCATGCCCACTGCTCCTGTTAACTCGGACGATGGGCGGTATGGATAACCTGATGGATTTTGAATCGCTGGTCATGGACTATTTGTCCGCCCAAGGCCTGTTTCTGGCGCCACAGTTCTCCCTGCGTGATGGTGGAAGAGAGTGGAGTTGCCCTGACTTCGTCGCTTTAGATTTTCGCGCGTGTGAAATACAGGTCGTCGAGGTCACCACGGCATACAATGTGAGAGGACTTATCGAGAAAATACAGAAGCGTGAAGACCAGTGGTTCCTCCGGCTCCGCCCACAGCTCCTCAGTCTCGGTATCCCGGTTCACAACTGGAAATCGGTTGTCCGTGCTTTTGTTCGCCGCGAGCGTGCCGAGTACGTGAAGTCCAAGATACTTAACGCCGACGACGTTAAGATCGAGATAATCGAGGACATTGCCATCCCCTGGTCTTGGCCTTGGGATCAATGGAAGGCACAATCGGGCGCTGAAGCTGGTGCGCCGCAAGCGCCGCGCAGATGAGTTCCAATTCAGGCCCTGACCCAAAATCAATCAAAGCCCTAAACTGGAGGCATACGGCGTGGCGTGGCCAAATAAATCGCTGCCGGTGACATGTGACCTGTCATGCGCTTTTGCTGCAGCAAAGACAGGTGTCTCCTCAAATGCACCTGAGCTCAAACGTCCAGCCGTTCATCCACCACCGGCTTCGCCCCATCAAAAATGACCGCTTCTCGGTTCGTCACTGTTCCTAGCGGCGGCATGGCCAGCACGCGGTATACGGAGCGCTGCACCACCAGCGCAGGATTCGTGCGGGCCTCGTGCTGCGGTGGCAGGCGATCCAGCTCTTCGGTGCTGAACGGCACAGCCTCGATGCGCCGCTGAACATAAGCGCCACGCCTGAACAGGGGCGGATAGTCGTTCCAGTTCACGCCCCGGGTGCGCAGCATGTCGTGCTTTTGCGCGCCATTCTTGCCCAGTAGCGCCTTGTGGCTGTAGTGAGCCGATGCGGCCATGCTCAGGCTGTTCTTCGTCGCGTCCTGTTCGCGCCACAGGAACACGTTCACCCCTTCGGCGCGGTTCGGCACATTCCACACCCTGGCATCAAAGGTCGGAAGCCGGTGAGCGTACTGCGGCAGGCGCTCCAGCACGAGGCGGTAGAACATCAGCGTCGCCTGGGCGGCAAGCTGGCTTGTCATCTTGGCCACACGGCCATCAAACCAGATTTGGCTGTGTGGCGTGCGGCTGTGCCAGGCCAGCGTGATTTCGTCGCTCTGCGTGTAGCCCATGCAGGCCCCGGTGTGCCGCACCAGCGCGGCCGTCGTGTCCACCATGCAGGCCGAGAAACCGGGGTCAAAGGGCCGCGCCATGCCACGTGTGAAGCGCTGGAAGGCTCGCCCGTCTATGCGTGCCAGCACCGGCAGCAGCGGCATCAGACGCCGGTCCGCTTCTGCGCTTTCATAGCGCTTCATGCGCTCTCCAAAATCGTGTTTCATCGTCATCCTTTCACGCCGGGGTCCGAATCAGTAACGGCTGCGGCTGCACCCAATACTCCCACTGAGTCCGCCAGGATATGTCGCGAGCGCGAGGTCAGAAGATCGCCACCCTCTGAGTCAGCCTGGCCGTCACAGGGGTGTCACAGGCGATGCACACAATCCAGCCACCTTCAACCCTGAGAGACACCTCATGACCCCCAGCCACGATGCCTCCCGACGTCTTCTGCTCAAAGGCCTGTTCTCGGCCCCGCTGCTGCCGCTGACCACGTCTGCCGCAGCTTCCGCCCTGCTGGCGGCCTGCGGTGGCGGCGATGGCCGCAGCCCGGTCCAGAGCGTGCGCTTCATCGGCATGGCCGCGCCCAGCCTGGCCAATCCGGCCGCCATGGCCACCACCAGCGTGGGCTCGAGCCTGGAGCTGCGCTACGCCGACGGCAGCACGCGCACGCAAAAGCTGGCCTACCACGCCTTCTTCACCACGGGCGATTCCGTCAGCGACGGCCAGGGCGGCCAGGTCGTCGCCGGGGGCTATTTCAACATCAGCAACCAGCCCATTCTGGACACCTCGGTGCCGGGCCAGACGCGGCAGTTTTTCTCGGATTGCCCGGATGGCACCTCGCTGCTGACCGTGCCGGGCGCGCAGGTCGCCGGGGTCAGCGGCAACCCGGTCTTTGCCGTGGTGCAGTTTGAATACACCACGCGCAACCTGGCCGGAGAGAGCGAGT
This sequence comes from Amphibiibacter pelophylacis, assembly GCF_037688875.1. Lineage (NCBI taxonomy): Bacteria > Pseudomonadati > Pseudomonadota > Betaproteobacteria > Burkholderiales > Sphaerotilaceae > Amphibiibacter > Amphibiibacter pelophylacis. The sequence continues at coordinate 38,708 of NZ_JAWDIE010000015.1, read as the reverse complement.
ACGGCATGCTGCCCTCGCCCATCGCCGTGCTGACGCTGGACCAGAACCCTGCCACCGGCGAGCTGCGTCTGGTGAAGTACAGCAACGTGGACACTTCCAGCGTCAACGGCCTGTGGATCACCTGCGGCGCCAGCCTGTCGCCCTGGGGCACGCACCTGTCCAGCGAAGAATACGAGCCCGACGCCACCCAGGCCAGCAACGCCCAGCTGCGCGGTTTCAGCCAGAACCTGTACGGCGATCCGGCCAAAGCCAACCCCTACCACTACGGCCACATGCCGGAAGTCACCGTCCAGCCCGACGGCACGGGCCGCATCAGCAAGCACTACTGCATGGGCCGGATTTCGCACGAGCTGGTCCAGGTGATGCCCGACGAGCGCACCGTACTGATGGGCGACGACGCCACCAGCGGCGGCTATTTCATGTTCATCGCCGACACCGCCCGCGATCTGTCGGCGGGCACGCTGTATGTCGCGCAGCTCACCGCGCCGCTGGTCAGCGTCGACCCGGCCGCCGCGCCCACCGCCCTGAAGTGGATCCGTCTGGGCCACGCCACCAGCGCCGAGATTCGCGCCCTGGTCGATGGCGGCATCACCGCCGCCGACATCATGGACGTGCGCACCAGCGATCCGGGCGATGCCCGCTTCACCCGCATCACTGTGAGCGGTCGCAGGAACTGGGTCCAGCTCAAAACGGGGATGGAAAAAGCCGCCGCCTTCCTGGAAACCCACCGCTACGCCGCGCTGGTGGGCGGCTCGCTGGGCTTCAGCAAAATGGAAGGCACCACGGTCAACATCGCCGACAAGGTGATGTATTCAGCGCTGTCCTACTGCAAGGACTCCATGGTTGCCACCAGCAGCCGCCACGACGACGCCAGCCGCGTCAGCCTGTCCGCCGCGCTCAATGCGGGCGCCGTCATGGCCCTGCCCCTGGACAGTGGTCAGGCCGACACCAGCGGCCTGGCGATCGAGAGCAGCTGGGTGCCCGTACGCCTGCAGGCCCTGATCACCGGCGTGGATCTGGCCAGCGCCGACGATCTGGGCAACCTGGCCGACGCCAGCCGCATCGCCAATCCGGACAACCTGAAGTTCTCCGGGAAAATGCGCACGCTCTTCATCGGCGAGGACAGCGGCCTGCACGTCAACAACTTCCTGTGGGCCTACAACGTCGATACGAAGGAGCTGGCGCGCCTGCTCTCCGTGCCCGCAGGCGCCGAATCCACCGGCCTGCAGGCGGTGGACGAAATCAACGGCTGGACCTACATCATGAGCAACTTCCAGCACCCCGGCGACTGGGAATCACCGTTGCACGACAAGGTCAAACCCGTGCTCGACCCGCTGGTGCGCGCCAGCTACCGCGACCGCTTTGGCGCGGCGGTGGGCTATCTGACCAGCGACGGTGGCCTGCAGCTCTGACTTTCCCTAAAGCCGCAAAAAGCCCTTATAATCTTGGGCTTGGTCAGCAAGGCCATCGGTGGGTCTGAGGCGCTTTCGGGAGCTTTGGGTCCACCGCAAAACTTGCATAAATCGCTGGGTCAGGCCATGCAAGCAGTGCGGTGAATTCATCCTTCCGTGCTCGCCTGGATCCGGTTTGAACGAGAGCACATCCATGCCCAAGATGAAAACCAAGAAAAGCGCCGCAAAGCGCTTTCGCGTCCGCCCGGGCGGCACGGTCAAACGCGGTCAGGCGTTCAAGCGCCACATTCTGACCAAAAAAACCACCAAGAACAAACGCCACCTGCGCGGCCCGGCCAATGTGCATGAGACCAATATGGGTCACATCGCACAGATGCTGCCGTTTGCCGGTCTGTAACCCACCACTGCTGAAGGAGTAATCACATGCCTCGCGTCAAACGTGGTGTAACGGCCCGCGCCCGTCACAAAAAAGTTCTCGCCCTGGCCAAGGGTTTCCGCGGTCGCCGCAAAAATGTCTTCCGCATCGCCAAACAGGCGGTGATGAAGGCCGGGCAATATGCCTACCGCGACCGCCGCGCCAAAAAGCGCGTCTTCCGCCAGCTCTGGATCGCCCGTATCAACGCCGCTTCGCGTGAACTGGGCCTGACGTACAGCAAGTTCATGGCCGGTCTGAAGAAAGCCTCCATCGACATCGACCGCAAGGTGCTGGCCGACATGGCTGTTCATGATCCGGCCGCTTTTGGCAGCATCGTGGAGAAGGTCAAGGCCCAGCTCGGCTGATTCCCGCGCCCGTTCTTGCCATCACAGCAGCCGAATCGCCTTGCGCTTCGGCTGTTTGTTTTTCTGCCCCACACGAAACAGGTGAGCCGTGTCCCCGACCGATTCCGCAACTGACCTCGCCCGGCTGCTCGACGCGGCCCGGGCCGATTTCGCCGCCGCCACAACGCCGCCCCAGCTGGAAGACGCCAAAGCGCGCTACCTGGGCAAAGCGGGCGCCATCACCGCGCAGCTCAAGGCGCTGGGCGGTCTGGACCCCGAAGCGCGCAAGGCCGCCGGGGCCGGGATCAACGTCGTCAAGCAGGCCATCGAATCGGCGCTGAACGAGCGCCGCGACGCCCTGGCCCGCGCCGCGCTGGACGCCCGCCTGAGCGCTGAAGCGCTGGATGTCACCCTGCCCGGCCGTCGCCGTCCGCGCGGCGGGCTGCACCCGGTGTCGATGTCGATCGCGCGCATCGAATCGATTTTTGGCTCCATGGGTTTTGACGTGGCCGACGGCCCCGAAATCGAAACCGACTGGATGAGCTTCACCGCGCTCAACAACCCGGAGAACCACCCCGCGCGCTCGATGCAGGACACCTTCTACGTCGACATGAACGACTCGGAAGGCCGCCCCTACAACCTGCGCCCGCACACCAGCCCCATGCAGGTGCGCTACGCACGCGCCCACGCGCAGAAACACGCCGCCGCGCTGCAGGCCGGACAGCCCTTCCCCGACGTGCGCGTCATCGCCCCGGGGCGCACCTACCGCGTGGACAGCGACGCCACGCACTCGCCCATGTTCCACCAGGTCGAAGGCCTGTGGATGGGGCAGGACGTCAGCTTCCAGGATCTGAAATCGGTCTTCCTGCAGTTCTTCCAGGCCTTTTTCGAGACCGAAGACCTGCAGCTGCGCTTTCGGCCTTCTTTCTTCCCCTTCACCGAACCGTCGGCCGAGGTGGACATCGCCTTCAGCTCCGGCCCGCTCAAAGGGCGCTGGCTGGAAGTGGCCGGATCAGGCCAGGTCCACCCCAATGTGGTGCGCCACTTTGGCTTCGAGCCCGAAAACACCATCGGCTTCGCCTTTGGCATGGGCCCCGACCGCCTGACCATGCTGCGCTACGGCGTGAACGATCTGCGCCAGTTCTACGAGAGCGATCTGCGCTTCCTGGCCTCGTTTGCCGCCTGATTTTCTGCCCCGCTATCCCTCAAGGACACCGCCATGACACGTCGCCGCTCCCCCGCCCAGAGGCTGGCCGAACAGACCACGGCCCTGGCCCTGGCCGCCCCGCAGGTGGTCGCCCACCGCGTGGGCCGCATGATGACCGCCGGGCCGATGCCGTCGGCGCGCGATCAGGCCGAGTTTCAGCGCATGACCAGCGAAAAAGTGCTGGCCTTCAACCAGTCCTGGGCCGCCATGATGCTGCAGGGCAGCGCCGCGATGACGCAGGCCTGGATGAAGATGTGCCTGCAGCCCGGCCAGGCCATGAAGTGGCCCAGTGCCGCCACGGTCAACCCCTGGCTGAACGTGCTCAACGCGGGGATGAACCCGGTGCGCAGCAAGGCCGTGGCCAACGCCAAACGCCTGGGCCGCACTGGCCGCTGATTTTTTCCTGACGCCCCGTTTTTCACGCCTCACGCGGACCCTGCCATGCAATTTCCCGTTTCCTGGTTGCGCGAGTTCTGCAACCCCGATCTGACCGACGCGCAGCTCGCCCACGCCCTGACCATGGCCGGGCTGGAAGTCGAAGACGCCCGCCCCGCTGCGCCGCCCTTCAGCGGCATCGTGGTCGGCCACCTGGTCCAGGTGCGCCAGCACCCGGACGCCGACCGCCTGCGCGTCTGCCTGGTCGATGCGGGGCCCGATCACCGTCTGCCGCCCTCGGACGAGAACCCTGAAGGACTGCTGCAGATCGTCTGCGGCGCGCCCAACGCCCGCGAAGGCCTGTGGGCGCCGCTGGCCGTGGTCGGCGCCGAACTGCCGCCATCGGGCGACGATGGCAAGCCCTTAAAAATCAGCAAAGGCAAGCTGCGCGGCGTGGTCAGCCACGGCATGCTGTGCTCCGCCCGCGAGCTGGGCATCAGCGAGGAATCGTCTGGCCTGCTCGAGCTGGATCCGGCCGGACTCACCCCCGGCCAGAGCGTGCGCCAGGCGCTGAACCTGGACGACACGCTGCTGGAACTCAAGCTCACGCCCAACCTGGGTCACGCTTTCAGCGTTTACGGCGTGGCGCGCGAGCTGTCGGCCATCACCGGCGCGCCGCTGCACAGCTGGGCGGTCGAGCCCGTGCCCGCGCAGATCGCCGACACCCTGCCCGTGGACATTCAGGCGACCGACCTGTGCGGACGCTTTTCCAGCCGCCTCATGCGCGGCATCCGCCCCGGCGTCGCCACGCCGCAGTGGATGAAAGACCGCCTGGTGCGCTGCGGCCAGCGCCCGGTCAGCCTGCTGGTCGATATCTCGAACTACGTCATGTTCGAAACCGGCCAGCCCACACACATTTTTGACGCGGCCAAAGTGCCGCAGGCCACCACGCGCGGCCTGACCGTGCGCTGGGCGCACGAGGGCGAAACGCTGGAACTGCTCAACGGCCAGACGCTGACCCTCACGCCCCGCCTGGGCATCATCGCCGCACAGGACGGCCCCGAATCGCTGGCGGGCATCATGGGCGGCGAGGCGACTTCGGTCAGCGACGGCACTTGCGACATCGTCATCGAAGCCGCCTTCTGGTGGCCAGACGCCGTAGCGGGCAAGGCGCGTGCGCTGGGCTTCTCGACCGAAGCCGCGCACCGCTACGAGCGCGGCGTCAGCCCCGCGCAGACCGTCGCCGCCATCGAGCGCATCACTTCGCTGGTGCAGCAGCTGTGCGGCGGCCAGGCCGGGCCGGTGTCCGATGTCTACCCCGAGCCCATCGCCGCCAGGCCCGTGCGCCTGCGCGTGGCGCGCGCGCGCCGCATCATCGGCCTGCCGGTCACTGCCGCGCAGTGTCAGGACGTGCTGCAGCGCCTGGGCTTCGAGCACAGCCGAGAGGGCACTGGCGACGACACCGTCTTCAGCGTGACGCCGCCGCCGCACCGCTTTGACATCCGCATCGAGGAAGACCTGATCGAAGAGGTCATCCGTCTGATCGGCTACGACACGCTCACGCCGCAGCCCGTGCGCGGCACGCTGCAGGCCCGCATCGCGCCCGAAAACCGCCGCCCGGCGCAGGCCGTGCGACAGCGCATGGCGCAGCTGGGCTACCAGGAAACCATCAGTTTCAGCTTTGTCGAAGCGCGCCTGGAGCACGGCCCGCACGGCAACGCCGACCCCATCCAGGTGCTCAACCCCATCGCCGCGCCGCTGGCGGTGATGCGCTCCAGCCTGATCGGCTCGCTCGTCCAGGTGCTGCAGCGCAACCAGGCGCGCCGCGCCAGCCAGGTCCGCGTCTTCGAGTGGGGCCGCGTGTTCCGCCGCGACGCGTCCGTGCAGGACAGCCTGACCAGCGTGTCGGGCGTGAACCAGCCCCTGCGCCTGGGCGGCCTGGCCTGGGGCTCGGCGCTGCCGCTGCAGTGGCACGCCAAAGACCGCGCGGCGGATTTCTACGACGCCAAAGCCGACATCGAAGCGCTGATGGCGCCGCTGGCCCTGCGCTGGACGCCACCCGAAGCGGGCGCCGCCCACCCCGCGCTGCACCCGGGCCGCAGTGCCTGGATCGACGTGCTGCTGCCCGGCCCGGACGGCGGCGCGGCAGACAGCGATGCGGCAGACAGCGGAGCGGCCATCTGGCAGCGCCTGGGCGCTCTGGGCGAGCTGCACCCGCAGTGGACGCAGGAGCTGGACGTGTCCGGCCACCCCATCGTGTTCGAGCTGGACGCCGCGCTGGTCCAGCACAGCCAGGTGGCGCAGTCGCACGGCGTGGCACGCCAGCAGGGCGCCGTGCGCGATCTGGCGCTGCAGGTGCCTGCCGGTGTGTCGCACGCTGCCCTGCGCGATGCGCTGGTCGGTGGCGCGGACAGCCTGGTCGTTGACGCGGTGCTGTTTGACATCTACCGCCCGGCCAGCGCCGACGGCGCTCCAGCGGCCCAGACGCTATCGCTGGCCTGGCGCCTGCACCTGCTCGACCCCGAGGCAACTCTGACCGACGAGCGTATGGACGCGGCCATTGCGGCCTGCCTGCAACGCGCCGCCAGCCTGGGCGTGCATCTGCGCGGCCAATAAGGCGCCCCGCCATTTTCCCCTTTAGAATGAAGAGTCTGCCGCGCCCCTGACATGGATATGAACCCTCCCCTCCCCTCCCTCAGCATGGATCTGGAAACAGCCACGCTGACCAAAGCCGAACTCGCCGACCTGCTCTACACGCAGATCGGCCTGAACAAGCGCGAATCGAAAGATATGGTGGAGGCGTTCTTTGACGTGCTGGGCACCAGCCTGGAGCAGCATCGCGAGGTGAAAATCTCCGGCTTCGGCCACTTTCAGGTGCGCCAGAAATCGGCCCGCCCCGGGCGCAACCCGCGCACCGGCGAACTCGTGCCCATCGAGGCCCGCCAGGTCGTCACCTTCCACCCCAGCGCCAAACTCAAGGCGCTGGTGCAGGGCCAGGTCGAACAGGACGACTGAGCGCCGCCAGCGCAGCGCAGGTCAGGACAACAGGCTCAGCCCGGCTTTTGCGTCTGCGCTACGGCCTCAGCGCCTGCGCCACAGCACCACCGCCAGCACCGCCACGGGCACCAGCATCAGGCCGATATAAGGCAGGTTCTCGCCCGCCTGCTGCGGCTGCAGCGCCGCAGCCATGGCCACTCCCGTCAACGCACCGCCCAGATGAGCGGCGTGGCCGATGTTGCCGCCGTACTCGGGGCGCAGGATGGCAAATATCGTGTAGGCCATGTAGAGCACGGCAAAAACCCAGCCAGCCACCGGAATCGGCACAAAAAACAGATAGATCCCGATGTGCGGGAACAGCGCCAGCGTGGCAAACAGCACCCCCGACACTGCCCCGCTGGCCCCCAGCGCGGCGTAGCTGGTGCGCTTCCAGTACAGCGCCAGCGTCAGCACATTGGCCAGCAGCAGCGACCCCAGGTACATGGCCGCAAAGCCCTGCACGCCAAACACCTTCACAGTGAGCCCGCCGAAAAAATACAGCGTGATCATGTTGAAGAGCAGGTGCGCCAGATCGGCATGCAGAAAGCCCGACACCAGCAGCCGCGCCCACTGCCCGCCATGGCGGATCGCGCCCACGTGAAAGCAGTAGCGGTTGATGAAATCCCGGTCGCGCCAGCCCCACCAGGTGATCAGCACAGTCACCGCAATGACGACATAAACGGGCAGCAGGTTGGGATCGATGGAGGTATTCATGGGCGGATTGTGCCTGAGGGGGACGATGGGCTCAGGGGATCAGACCTGTTTGGCAAAGAGCATCACCCCGGGCAGTCCCTCAAAATGCGCATCGCAAGTCAGGAGCTCTGCTTTTGCCGAGCGGGCTGTGGCGTAGACGACGGCATCCGCCGTGGCCAGGCGATGCGCGCGGTGCAGTTCAGCGGCCAGCAGGGCAATCGGCGTATCCAGTGCGCGCACTTGGCATTTCAGGGTGTAAGCCATGACCTGATCTGCAGGGCCTTCGCCGAGCTCGCGCACCAGCCACTTGGACAGTTCCAGCTGCACGATGGTGGGAACAATGCTCTGCGATCTATCCGGGAAATACGGCCCGAGCCGCTGTCCGAGCTCGGTTCCAGTGAGCCATTCAATCCAGGCCGAAGTGTCCACCACGCACAGCGCAGCGCCCATCAGTAGCGGTCCTTGCGCTCGCGGTAATCGTCCCTGCAGGCGCCCTGCGCCAGACCGGCCAGCTGGCTCAGTTCGGGCACAGGCATCAGCAGCACACCTTCCCCTTTGGGAATAAAAACAAACTCCTGCCCGACGTGCCACTGCTGCTCTTCGCGCACGGCTTTAGGGATGGAGATCTGAAACTTGCTGGACAGTGTTGCGGTAGCCGTCATGATCCGGCCCTTTCAGGATCGATACAGGAGAAGCAAGAATACATTATTCACCACTGCGAAAGTACGGACGAAAATGCCAAGGATTATCGTCCGGGAATCATCCCAGAGCCCTGCGCAGGCGTACCACTGGCGAAGAATGCCGGGCTGCCTCAGCCTGCTGCTGCATCTCCAACCACCCCCAGCGCGCAGGCCCGGCATCGGCCTCGATCACCACCCGGCCGAGGCCAAGGCACAGCTGCTTTCCCGCATGGAGGAAATGGTCGCGTCCGTCCTGGCTAACCGTCACCCACAGCCGGCCCTGCGTGGCCGTCAGGATGCGGGGTTGGTGCAGCGTCAGGCTCAGGACCTGGCCAGCGGCCAGACTGACTTCGGGGTGGAGCTGGGCGTGGGCGGGGGTGCGGAAGAACTTCATCAGGGACTCCTTTCAGGGTGATCCCACTGTAGGAACACGCCGCCCCGCGCGCCAGCCACAGCGGCGCGGCTTGTGCGCCCGTACAGGGCGGCGCAAACCCGCTCTGTACTGGTACGACTTGCGGCCATCTGTACCGGCTGGGCGCTGCACTGCAATAACCACAGGCGACGTCCTCACGGCACAATCGGCAATTCAGCCTCAGACCGAATCGCCGCAACCACCGCCATGAGCCCCCTGCCCGCCACGCCGTCGAAAACACCGCCCCGCTACATCGGCATCGGCCAGGGCGTGGCCCGGATGATCGATGACCAGGCCTTCCGGCCCGGACAGCGCCTGCCTTCGGTGCGCGAACTGGCGGCGCAGCACGGGGTGTCAGTGTCCACGGCGGTGCAGGCGCTGCGCTGGCTGGAAGAGCGGCACCGCATCATCGCCCGGCCGCGCGCGGGCTATTTCGTCGCCCCGAAAAGCCGCACGCTGCCCAGCGTCAGCCGCCCGCCCCGGCACAGCGTGCCGGTGGTGCGCCCGCACCGCACAGCGACAATTTCGGGCAATCCGGATCTTGCGTCGGGGCCAGGCGTGAATTTCGGCGGCTATTCGCCCAAAGACGCCCGGCTCTACGACGGCGAGCGCGTGCGCATCGCGCTGGCACGGGCCACGCGGCTGCAGCGTCGCAGCCTGATCACCTACGACGACAGCCCCGGCACGCCGCTGCTGCGCGAAGCGATGGCGCGGCGCGCACTGGCCCTGGGTTGCACGCTGGACCCGGCGCGCATCCTGGTCACCCAGTGCTGCACGCAGGCCGTCAGCCTGTGCCTGCAGGCGGTGACGCGGCCAGGTGATACGGTCGCGCTGGAATCGCCCACCCACTTTGGCTTTCTGGATCTGCTCGAAGCGCTGCACCTGCGCGCGCTGGAGATTCCCACCCATCCGCGCCACGGCATTTCACTGCCTGCGCTGCAGCTCGCGCTGGACACGCAGCCCGTCAAAGCGGTGCTGCTGGTTCCGGCGCTGTCCAACCCGCTGGGCGCGTCGATGCGGCTGGCCGACAAGCGGCGGCTGGTGCAGATGCTGTCCGCGCACCAGACGCCGCTGATCGAGGACGTGATCTTTAACGACCTGCTCGTGGGGGACGAGCGACGACGCGCCGCCAAATCCTTCGATACCGAGGGTCTGGTGATGGTCTGCGGCAGTTTCTCGAAAACGCTGGCGCCCGGGCTGCGTCTGGGCTGGGTCGAGCCCGGACGCTGGCACGCGCCTGTGGCCTCGCTCAAGCGCGTGCTGGGCGGGCCCACCAACGTGATTCTTGAGCACACGCTGGCCGATGTGCTCAGCCAGGGCGGATACGAGGCGCGTGTGCGCCAGATGTCCGAGCGCATGCGTGCTCGGCTGGCGCACGCCCGGGCCTGTGTAGTGAACAGTTTTCCGGCGGGCACCCGGGTGAGCGATCCGCCCGCAGGCTACGCCTTGTGGGCCGAACTGCCGTCCGGCGTGGACACCCTGGCGCTGCACACGCGCTGCCAGGGCGAAGGGATCGGCTTCGGGCCGGGCGCCCTGTTCAGCGCCAGCGACCGCTTCGGGCACTGCCTGCGCCTGTCATTCGCGGGTGAAATGGGCGGAGCTGAATTCGCCGCGCTGGAGCGCATCGGCGAGCTGGCACAGGAGATGCTAGCCGGGCGCCATGCCCGCAGCGAACCACTGCGGCCCGCGTGCTCAGACGCCCCCGCGCCCCAGAATCACCCCGCCTGAGCTCCCAGCAGAAAATCGATCTTGCCCAGATCAACGCCGTTGTGGCGCAGCAGCGCGTAGGTGGTGGTGACGTGGAAGAACACATTGGGCAGCACCCAGTGGCGCAGGTAGTCGGCGCCCTGCATGGTGCGGGTCTTGTCGCGCCCCACGGGGAAGGTGATGTCTTTGGCTTCCTGGGCATCCAGGGCGCCGGCGGGCACGGTGGCCAGCCAGGCCAGGGTTTTGGCGATGCGCTCGCGCAGCTGGGCCAGCGTGGTCTCGGTGTCGTCAAACTTGGGGGCCTCCAGGCCCGCCACACGGGCCACGCCCAGCTTGGCGACGTCACAGGCGATGCGCACCTGCGCGGTCAGCGGCAGCATGTCGGGCGCCAGGCGCACGCCCGCCAGCACGTCGGGGTCAAAGCCGCGCGCGGCGGCATTGGCCTGGGCTTTGGCCAGGCAGTGATCCAGGTTGTTCAGCGCCGTGGTCAGCACGGGCAGGAAGGCGGAAGTCAGGGTGATGGTCGTCATGAGCGTCTTTCAGTGAGGAAGAAAAAACAGAAAAGAATCAGCCGCAGCGCTGCCCCAGCCAGGCCGGCAGGCCCGCCAGAACCTGCGGCAGCGCCGCGACATCGTTGCCCGCCGCCATGGCCAGGTCCGGCTTGCCGCCGCCTTTGCCGCCCAGCAGCCCTGCCGTGTGGCTGGCCAGTTCGCCCGCCTTGATCTGGCCCTGCAGGGCGCTGCTGACCCCGGCGGCCAGCTGCACTTTGCCCGCGTCCGTGCTGGCCAGCAGCACGGCGGCGCCTGTGTCAGCGCCCGCCAGACGGTCGCGCAGCTGTGCGGCCATGGATTTCAGCGTGGCAGCATCGACGCCATCGACCTGCGCCACCAGCACGCGGGCGGCGCCCACGGCCCTGGCCTGCGCCAGCAGGCTGTCCATCTGTGACAGCGCCAGGCGGCTCTTGAGCTGCGCCAGCTCTTTTTCCAGCGCGCGGAACTGCTCCTGGCTGGCGCGCAGGCGCTCGCCCAGCTCGGACGGCGTGCTGCGCATCAGCTGCGCAGCCTCGTCCAGATGCTGCTGAGTGGCCTGGACCTGCGCCAGCGCCAGATCGCCCGTCACCGCCTCGACGCGGCGCACCCCGGCCGCCACACCGCTCTCGGCGACGATGGTAAAAAAGCCGATGTCGCCCGTGCGCGCCACATGCGTGCCGCCGCACAGCTCGCGGCTGTCGCCGATGTCCAGCACGCGCACGCTGTCGCCGTATTTTTCGCCGAAGAGCATCATGGCGCCGGATTTCTGCGCGTCCTCGATTGCCATCTCACGCACCTGCGTGGCCGCATTGGCGATGATCTGGGCGTTCACCAGGGTCTCGATCTGGCGGATCTGCTGCGCCGTCACCGGCGCGTTGTGCACGAAATCGAAGCGCGTGCGCTCGGGGCTGACCAGCGAGCCCTTCTGCTGCACGTGATCGCCCAGCACGTCGCGCAGCGCCTTGTGCATCAGGTGCGTGGCGCTGTGGTGGCGCATGGTGCGCGCGCGCTGTGCGGCGTCCACGCGGGCGATGAGCACATCACCCACGCGCAGGGGGCCTTCAACCAGCTGGCCGTGGTGGCCCCAGACGTCGCTCTTGATTTTGAGCGTGTCGTCCACCGTGACACGCACGCTGGCGCTGCGCAGCTCGCCGCTGTCGCCGACCTGGCCGCCGCTCTCGGCGTAAAAGGGCGTGTGATCCAGCACGACGACGACATCATCGCCGGGCTGGGCTTCGGTCACCGCCGCGCCATCGACGAAGAGACCCAGCACGCGACAGCCTTCGCGCTCCAGCGCGGTGTAGCCGTGGAAGGTGGTGGGCGCGCCGTCAAAGCTCAGGCCCTGGGCCATCTTGAACTTGCCCGCCGCGCGCGCCTGCTCGCGCTGGCGCGCCATCGCGGCGTCAAAGGCGGCTTCGTCCACCGTCAGGCCACGCTCGCGGCAGACGTCGGCGGTGAGGTCCAGCGGGAAGCCGTAGGTGTCGTGCAGGCGGAAAGCCAGCTCGCCGTCCAGCGCCTGACCGGGCTGGACCTGCGCCAGCGCGCCGTCCAGCAGCTCGATGCCTTTGTCCAGCGTCTGGAAGAAGCGCTCTTCCTCCTGGCCCAGAATGTCGCGGATGCGCTGGCGCTGCTGCACCAGCTCCGGGTAGGCTTGGCCCATTTCCTGCGCCAGAGCATCGACCAGAGTGTGGAAAAAGGGCTGGCGCGCACCCAGCTTGTAGCCGTGGCGGATGGCCCGGCGCACGATGCGGCGCAGCACGTAGCCGCGCCCGGCGTTGCCCGGAATTACACCGTCGGCAACGATGAAGCTGCAGGCGCGGATGTGGTCGGCGATCACCTTCAGCGAAGGCTGATCCATGTCCGGCAGCGCCCCGCCCGCCTGCTGCACGGCGGTCTGCGCGGCGCGCAGCAGGTTCTGGAAGAGGTCGATCTCGTAGTTGGAATGCACATGCTGCAGCACGGCCGCGATGCGCTCCAGGCCCATGCCGGTATCGACCGAGGGCTTGGGCAGCGGGTGCAGCGTGCCGCTGGCGTCGCGGTTGTACTGCATGAACACGTTGTTCCAGATTTCGATGTAACGGTCGCCGTCCTCGTCGGGGCTGCCCGGGGGCCCCCCCGCCACGTCCGGGCCGTGGTCGTAGAAAATCTCGGAACAGGGGCCGCAGGGGCCGGTGTCGCCCATCATCCAGAAGTTGTCCGACAGGTAGCGCCCGCCCTTGTTGTCGCCGATGCGCACGATGCGCTCGGGCGGCACGCCGATGACGTCCTTCCAGATGCCGTAGGCTTCGTCGTCCTCGGCGTAGACCGTGGCCCAGAGCTTCTCTTTGGGCAGGCCGAAGTGGACGGTGAGCAGCTCCCAGGCGAAGGTGATCGCGTCGCGCTTGAAGTAATCACCGAAGCTGAAATTGCCCAGCATCTCGAAGAAGGTGTGGTGGCGCGCGGTGTAGCCGACGTTTTCCAGATCATTGTGCTTGCCGCCCGCGCGGATGCACTTCTGGCTGGTCGTGGCGCGGCTGTAAGGGCGCTTGTCAAAGCCCAGGAAAACATCCTTGAACTGGTTCATGCCCGCGTTGGTGAACAGCAGCGTCGGGTCGTCGCCGGGTATCACCGGGCTGGACGCCACGATCTGGTGGCCGCGCTGGGCAAAGAAGTTCAGGAAGGTGCTGCGGATGTCGGCGGCTTTCATGTCGGCCTTCTTGGGATGCTGGATGCTGAAAAATGGGAAGGAATGCGCTAAAGCAAAATCACCGGGATCAGTGCCCGGAGAAATCCACCAGCGTATAAAGCGGCAGACCGGCGGCGCGCAATTTGTTCGAGCCGCCGAGTTCGGGCAGATCGACAATGGCAGCGCCTTCGATGATGACGCCGCCCAGGCGCTCGACCAGACGCTTGCCGGCCATCATGGTGCCACCGGTGGCAATGAGATCGTCGATCAGCACCACGCGGTGACCGGGTTTGACGGCGTCGGTGTGGACTTCGACCGTGGCCGAGCCGTATTCCAGCTCGTAGGATTCTTCCACCGTCGCGTAGGGCAGTTTGCCTTTTTTGCGGATGGGCACGAAGCCGATGTTGAGCTCGTAAGCCAGCACCGAGCCGATGATGAAGCCGCGCGCGTCCAGGCCCGCGATCAGGTCGGGACGCTCGTCGAAGTAGCGGTGCACGAATTCGTCGATCAGCACGCGGAAAACGCGCGGGTTGGACAGCAGCGGCGTGATGTCGCGGAACTGCACGCCCTGGCTGGGCCAGTCGGCGACGGTGCGGATGTTGTGCCGGATGTAATCGACCTGGGCGCAGGTGTGCGGGGCCAGGGGGGCTCCGGCGCTGGAGGTGTTCAAGGGCGGGCCTTAGCAGGTGTGGATCGGAAGGCTGAGTTTACCGGTTTCGCAGGGCGATGCCTTATCATGCCGCCGATGAAGACTGGCGCCCTGCCCCGATCCTACGCGCTGGACTGGCGCTCTTTCTGGTTCAGCCACTATTTCGCCTTTGGCCTGCGACGCAGCACCGGCGTGCTGCTGTGTGGCTGGCTGGGCTGGCTGGTCCTGCCGCTGGAGGCGGTGGTCACGATCACCTTTGGCGCCATGTGCGCCTCGTTCGCCGACACGCCCGGCACCTGGCGCAACAAGGCGCAGGACATGCTGGTGTCGGTGCTGCTGTGCTCGGCGGTGTCGCTGTCGGTGGGCGTCAGCGGCGCCATCGAGGCCGGGCGCTGGCTGCAGCCACTGGTCATCCTGGCGGTGGTGTTCAGCTCGGGCCTGCTGCTGGTCTTCGGGCGGCGCACGCTGGGCCTGCAGTTCACCATGCTGCTGAGCATGACGCTGACGCTGGAACACCATCTGGACATGGGCCAGGCGCTGTCGCACGCGGCGCTCTTTGTGGCGGGCAGCGCGGCCTACGCGCTCTACAGTCTGGCCACGGCCTGGCTGCACCGCCACCGCCTGCAGGAGCAGGTGCTGGCCGAAGCACTTTACGAGCTGGCGCAGGAGCTGCGCATCAAGGCCGGTTTTTACCGCGAGGGCAACGACGCCGAGGCCCAATTCGGGCGCCTGCTGCGCCAGCAGATGGTGATGACCGAGCGCCTGCAGACCGCCCGCGACCTCATCCTGAGCCAGCCGTCCAGCGGCCGCCAGGCCCAGGCGGTGCGCCTGCACCTGCGCCTGATCGATTTTTACGAGGCCATGCTGGCCACGCACACCGACACGCCGCGCCTGGCCGACCGCATGGGGCAGCTGCCTGCCCCGGCACGCCTGGCGCTGCCGCTGGTTTACCGCCATCTGGAGAACCAGCTGCTCTTTTTGGGACAGGAGCTGGCGCGCCACCACCCGCTGCAGTCGCTGTGGCGGCGCCTGGGCTGGACACACGACGCCCAGCCCGAGCCCTTCCCGCAGGACGCCTGGGACACGCTGGAGCAGGTGCTGGGCCCCGTTCCGCCCGAGGGCAGTGTGGACGACCGCCTGTTGTGGCACATGCACTGGCTGCGCGTGCAGCAGATGGTGCGGCGGCTGCGGCCGCTGGCCCAGCAGGTGCAGCGTCAGGCCAGCCCGGCGCCGGGGGCGTCCAGCCCGGCCGATGCCACGCTGGCCAACGCGCAGGCCTTTGTGCGCCACGAGCCCTGGCAGCCCGCGCTGCTGCTGAGCCAGTTCCACGCCGGATCGCCCTGGCTGCGCTACGCCGTGCGCCTCACGGCCGCCACCGGCACGGCCATGGCGCTGGCGGCCCTGCTGCCCGAGTCAGGCCACGGCGCCTGGATGATTCTGACGGTGCTGGTGATTCTCAAGCCCTCGTTCAGCGTCACGCACGAGCGCCGCCGCCACCGCCTGCGTGGCACGCTGATCGGCTGCCTGCTGGCCGCGCTGACGCTGCACCTGATCCACTCCCCGCCGGTGCTGATGGTGCTGGTTTTCCTGGGCGCGACGGTGGCGCTGTCCTTTGTGCAGATCCGCTATCAGGTGACGGCGGCGGCGGCGTCCTTCCAGGTGCTGATCCTGCTGCACCTGATGGGCGGCGCGGGCAGCGACACCGCCATCTGGGCGCGCGTGTTCGACACCCTGGCGGGCGCAGCCATCGCCACCGTGTTCGCGCGGCTGCTGCCCAGCTGGGAGTACCAGAGCCTGCCGCTGCAGGCGCGGCGCCTGCGCAGCGCGTCCCTGAGCCTGGTCAGCCACGCGCAGGCGCTGCTGCTGGATGAGGGCACCGAGGACGGCGCTTTCCGCCTGGCGCGCAAGCAGGTGCTGGACGGCATCGCCGCGCTCAACGGCAGCCTGCAGCGCATGAGCACCGAGCCCGAACACGCGGGCGTGCCCGTCAGCGATCTGCAGAATATGGCCAAGCTCAGCTATCTGATGCTGTCGCACGTGGCCGCGCTGCGCCTGTCGCTGGTGCGGCGCCAGCGCACGCACTTCAGCGGCCCCGAAGCCGAGCTGGTGCGCGCCACGCTGGCCCGGATCAGCGCCTGGCTGGGCGGCGCCAGCCTGCCCGCCGAGGCCCCGCAGCCGCCCACTCTGGCGGCCACGGGCTCGCATGTGCTGGCCCGCCGTCTGGCCGAGTGGCAGGAAGACGCCTGGCAGCTGGCGCAGATCCGGCCCTGAACCGCGCCGGACAACCCATCACCCCCTTGCTCCGTGGCTTGACAGTGCAAGGCCCGAGCACCACAATGCGCGCCTCGCCCAAAGCGCACACTGAAGGTCGCGTGCGGGCCGCACAAGATCCGGGAACTTAGCTCAGCTGGTAGAGCAGCGGACTCTTAATCCGTAGGTCGAGAGTTCGAATCTCTCAGTTCCCACCAGAACACCCCGGCATCCACCGGCACCACCAAGCCCCTGCGCGAGATCGCTGGGGCTTTTTGCTGGGCGATGGCCGGCGGGAGGTGATGCGGCCGGTTATGCTGGCCGCACTGCAACCGCCCCGGGAGTGCCGCCATGTTCATCAGCGTGTTTGACCTGTTCAAGATCGGCATCGGGCCCTCCAGCTCGCACACGGTCGGGCCGATGATTGCGGCGCAGCGTTTTGCATCGCGGCTGCACGAGACCGGCCGCCTGGCCGGTGTTCGGGCGGTGAAGGTCGAGCTGTTCGGTTCGCTGTCCGCCACGGGCCGGGGCCACGGCACCGACACGGCCGTGCTGCTGGGCCTGCAGGGCCACCTGCCCGACCAGATTGATCCGGAAACAATCCCCACCGAACTGGCCACCCTGCGCCAGGAACAGACACTGCGCCTTTTGGGCCAGCACCGCGTGCCGTTTCAGGAAAAAACCGGGCTGATTTTCCACCGGCGCGAGCTGCTGCCGCTGCACAGCAACGGCCTGCGCTTTTCGGCGCTGGACGATGCGGGCGCGCTGATCCAGAAGAAAGAGTATTACTCGATTGGCGGCGGTTTCGTCATCAACTGCCGGGGCCAGCGCGTGGTCGGGGGCGGGCCGGAAGTGCCCTTCATCGACCAGGTGCCCCTGCCCTTTCACAGCGGCGCCGAGCTGCTGGCGCGCTGTCGTGAGGCCGGGACCGGCATCGCCGGAGTCATGCTGCGCAACGAGTGCAGCCAGCGACCGCAGGCCGAGGTGCGCGCCGGGCTGCTGCGGCTGTGGCAGGCCATGTCCGCAGCGGTCGAGCGCGGCTGCGTGCAGACGGGCGAGCTGCCCGGTCCCATGCGTGTGCGCCGCCGCGCGCCCGCGCTGCACCGCACGCTGTCGCAGCAGCTGGCCAGCGGCGCGGCGCCCGATCCGCTGGCGCTGCTGGACTGGGTCAACCTGTTCGCCATGGCGGTCAACGAGGAAAACGCCGCAGGCGGGCGCATCGTGACCGCGCCGACCAATGGCGCGGCCGGTGTGATCCCGGCGGTGCTGCACTATTACGTGCGCTTTGTTGCGGGCGCCAGCGACGCGGGGATTGTCGATTTCCTGCTGACCGCAGGCGCCATTGGCGCGCTTTACAAAGAGAACGCCAGCATCAGCGGCGCCGAAGTCGGCTGCCAGGGCGAGGTCGGCGTGGCCTGCTCGATGGCCGCAGGTGCACTGTGCGCCGTGCTGGGCGGCACGCCCGACCAGGTCGAGAACGCCGCCGAGATCGGCATGGAGCACAACCTGGGCATGACCTGCGACCCGGTCGGGGGCCAGGTGCAGATTCCCTGCATCGAGCGCAACGCCATGGGTGCGATCAAGGCCATCAACGCCGCGCGCATGGCGCTGCAGGGCGATGGCCAGCACGTGGTATCGCTCGATCAGGTCATCAAAACGATGATGCAGACCGGGCGCGACATGAAGGTCAAGTACAAGGAAACGTCGCGCGGCGGTCTGGCGGTGAACATCATCGAGTGCTGAACCCTCCTGATCAGTCGTGGATGTGCAGCTTGCCCTGCTGCAGCAGCGTCTGGATCAGCTCGGTGCTGGCATCGCTGCTCACACCGAAGTGCTGGTACAGGTTGACATCCTTGAGCACGATGTTCTGGTTGGACAGCGCGTTGGCCTCGTCGCCCGTCACCCCGGCGTGGCTGCCCGTGAAGGCGCCATCCTTGCTGACGTGGATCACCGTGTCGCCACCGACCTGCTCGAAGTTCAGGTAGGCGTCCAGCGTGGTTGCGCTGGCGCCGGTGGGCAGCAGATCGGCCAGGTCCAGCACATCGCCCTTCTCGTCCGCCGGGCGCAGGTCGAAATGCTGGACCTGATCCTGATACGGCATGCCGGTGGCGCCCACGTCGGCGAGCTGCCACTGGAAGACATCCTGGATGCCTTCGGTGCCGAACAGGTTCTGGTCGCCGTATTCGACCGGCACGGTCAGCGCGAAGCCGTCCGGGCTGGTCTGCGCCGGATCGCCCAGATGGATGACCAGCTGCTCGGTGGTGCTGCCGCCCTGCCCGTCTGACACGGTGTAGCTGAAGGTGTCGGTCAGCGCACCGGCATTGGGCGGGGTTTTCAGCGTGTAGCTGAACTGCCCATCGGCCCCGATGACCAGATCCCCGTAAGCGCCATGCAGCGGGGCGCCCAGTTCGCCCGCCATGGACTGCGTCTGGGCGATGCCCGTGACGCTGAGATGGCCGCCATCGGCATCGTAATCGTTGGCCAGCACGCTGCCCTGGACCGTCGCCCCGGGCTGCGGCACACCGCCGTCGGCGTCGGCCAGGATGATGTGATCGGCCGTGGTGAAAGGCACGTCGTTGGTGCCGCGCACATCGACCAGCACCTGGCGGGCCTGCCCGTTGGCGTCGGTGACGGTGAACGATTCCCGGGCCATCTGGTCCTGCGCCAGCGCCTGCGTGCTCATGCGGGCGTTGTCCAGCTGATAGTTCCAGTGGCCCTGGGCATCCAGCGTGAAGACGCCATACTGGCCGTTCAGCGTGGCCGCGACAAAGCCGCTGGCGACGCCTGCGCCCTGGACGCTGCTGTCCGGTGCCAGTGTGCCGCTGAGGTGGTCCACGCCCATGGCCGAGCTGATCGTGTCGAAGTTGATGCTGATCTGCGTGGTGCCTGAGAGGCCGGTCGTGGTGGTCGAGCCGCTGTCCGCCGCCACGTTGGCGGCCTCGACGGCTTCACCCAGCAGCTGCGGCGCCAGCGCCTGGCCATCGCTGGCCTGGATGGTGCCGGTGGCCGACAGCGGCTGATCCATCGCGCTGGTCTGCGCGTGCAGGCGGAAGGTTTCACTGCCCTCTTTGGCCAGGTCGTCCACGCTGACGTAGCGCACCACAAAACTGCCCACACCCGCCGGGACGCTGACCGCACCGTTGCTGACCGGCACAAAGGTCTTGCCGCCATCGAAACTGACGCTGGCCGCGCCCAGGTCGTCCCCGCTGGCGCTGCCAGCCGTCACGCCCAGGCTGACCTGCGTCGGCGTGGTGCTGGTGGCGCTCAGGCGCACGGTGAAGTCCAGGTTCTGGCCTTCGGGCGCCTGCGCGTCGCTGATCGCCAGCACCGTGGGCGACTGGTTGACCGGCGTCACGCCTTCGGGAACCCAGCCCGTGCCATCGTCATGAACCGTGGTGCTGACCGTCGCCACCGCCAGCGCGGCTCCGGTAGCGCCTGACAGCTTCAGACTGTAGGTCTCGGCACCTTCAAAAACCTGATCGGGCAGGATTTTCACGGTAACCGTCTTGCTGGTCTCGCCCGGCTGGAAGGTCAGCGTGCCGCTGCTGGCGGTGAAATCGCTGCCCGCTTTGGCGGTGCCATCCTGCGTGGTGTAGCTCACGCTGACTGGGCCGGTCGCGGGTTTGGTCAGCTGCACGGTGTAGCTCACGGTGCCAGCGGCTTCGTTGACCGACGCCGGGCCGCTGATGCTCAGCTGCGGCGCCAGGCTGGCGAAGGCCGGATCGCGCGCCTGCGCCATATGGTCGAAGCTGATGATGATCTGCTCTTCGGTGTCCTTCTGGCCGTCCGAGACGATGTAGGTGAAGGTTTCCGGCGAGGTCGGGCGGCCGTTCTCGTCCAGATTGGGCGTGCGCTGCAGCTCGTAGGTGTAGCTGCCGTCGGCCTGGATGGTCAGCTTGCCGAAAGCGCCTTCCAGCGCCGTGCCAACCTGGCCCTCCTTGAGCTGCGTGTTGCGCAGGCCGACCACGGTGAGCTTGTCGCCTTCGACATCGCTGTCGTTGGCCAGGGCATTGCCTGCCGTCGTGGTTCCGATGGTGGGCACCCAGGTGCCGTCGGTGGGCAGCAGGTAGCTGTAATCGGTGGTGGTGTTGGGTGCATCGTCGCGGCCTTCCACGGTGACGGTGACGGTGCGTTCGTTGCCGTAGCCGTCCATGACCTTGAAGGTTTCCAGCGGCGCGTCACCGTTTTTCAGGGCCTGCGTGGCGGGCAGCGCGTTGTTCAGCTCGTACTTCCAGGCGCCACTGGCCTGCAGCGTGAAGGTGCCGTAGGTGCCCTGCGCGGTCTGCGCCACAAAGGCGCTGGCCGGGGCGGAGGCCGCATTGATGCTGCTGTCGGCCGACAGTCTGCCCTCGACCACAGGCACGCCCGGATCGGCGTTGAAGAGCTGGCCGAAATCAATCTGCAGCGAACCCGAATTGCCCGCGGTGGTGCTCTGGCCCGTGATGATGCCGTTGCTGGCCTCCTCGATGACCGTGCCCAGATTCTGCAGCGGCACGGCAGCACCGTCGTTGTCCGTGATGGTGCCCGTGCCGGTCACGGCCGCACCCAGCGCGGTTTTGGCGCTGAGGGTGAAGCTTTCCGTGGGCTCTTTCAGGCCATCGTTGATGCTGGCGTAGCGCACAACGAAGCTGTCCGCACCCGCAGGCACGCTGACCGTGCTGCCGCTGACGGCCGTGAACGTCTTGCCACCGTCGAAGCTGACCTGCGCTGGGCCCACGTCCTTCGTGATGTCGGCCGTGCCAGACGCCGGAGTCAGCGTGACCACGGTCGGCGTCGTGCTGGAGTGGCTCAGCTGGACGGTGAAGTCCAGGTTCTGGCCTTCCGCGACGGTCGCGTTGTTGATGGCCGCGATGACAGGCCGGTCGTCGGACGGAGTTCCGCCGTTGGGCATCTCGCCCGTGCCGTCGTCCTTGATGGTCGTGGTGACGCTGCCGGTCGTGATCGTCGCTCCGACGGGCTCGGAGAGCTTGACGGAATAATCTTCCGCACCCTCAAACACGGCATCGTTGGTGATCTTCACCGTGACGGTTTTCTCGGTCTCGCCGGGCGTGAAGCTGACGGTGCCGCTAGCGGCTTCGAAATCGGAACCCGCTTTGGCCGTGCCGTCGGCGGTCGCGTACTTCACCGACACATCGGTGCTGGCGGGGTTGCTCAGCTTGACGGTGTAGGTGATCGTACCTGCCGCCTCGTTGACCACGGCCGGGCCAGAGATGGCGACGGTCGGGACGCCCGTGGCGTCGGTGATGGTGGCTGTGCCGACGACCGCTTCACCCTGCGGCGCTTTGGCGGTGATCGTGAAGGTCTCGGACTGCTCGGAGATGTTGTCCTTCAGCGCCGCGTAGCGCACGACGAAGCTGTCCGCACCTGCCGGGACGGACACCGTCGTGCCCGTCACTGCCGTGAACGTCTTGCCGCCGTCGAAGCTGACCTGCGCCGGGCCCACGTCCTTAGTGATGTCGGCGCTACCCGATTGCGGTGTCAGCGTCACGGTCGTGGCCGTCGTACTGGTCTGGCTGAGCTTGACGGTGAAGTCGATATTGGCGCCTTCAGCCACCGTCGCGTTGTTGATCGCCGCAATGACGGGCCGGTCGTCGGACGGAGTTCCGCCGTTGGGCATCTCGCCCGTGCCGTCGTCCTTGATGGTCGTGGTGACGCTGCCGGTCGTGATCGTCGCTCCGACGGGCTCGGAGAGCTTGACGGAATAATCTTCCGCACCCTCAAACACGGCATCGTTGGTGATCTTCACCGTGACGGTTTTCTCGGTCTCGCCCGGCTTGAAGCTGACGGTGCCGCTGGCGGCTTCGAAGTCGGAGCCCGCTTTGGCCGTGCCGTCTGCCGTGGCGTACTTCACCGACACGTCTGTGCTCGCCGGGTTGCTCAGCTTGACGGTGTAGGTGATGGTGCCCGCAGCTTCGTTGACCACGGCCGGGCCGGAGATGGCGACGGTCGGGACGCCTGTGGCGTCAGTGATGGTGCCTGTGCCGACGACCGCGTCGCCCTGCGGCGCTTTGGCGGTGAGCGTGAAGGTCTCGGACTGCTCGGAGATGTTGTCCTTCAGCGCCGCGTAGCGCACGACAAAGCTGTCGCTGCCCGCAGGCACGCTGACCGTGCTGCCGCTGACGGCCGTAAACGTCTTGCCGCCGTCGAAACTGACCTGCGCCGGGCCGACATCTTTGGTGATGTCCGCGCTGCCCGATTGCGGCGTCAGCGTCACGGTCGTTGCCGTGGTGCTGGTCTGGCTGAGCTTGACGGTGAAGTCGATATTGCCGCCTTCGGCCGCCGTCGCGTTGTTGATCGCCGCGATGACGGGCCGGTCGTCGGACGGAGTTCCGCCGTTGGGCATGTCGCCCGTGCCGTCGTCGCGGATCGTGGTCGTGACCGAACCCGTCGTGATCGTCGCACCCACCGGTTCGGAGAGCTTGACGGAATAATCCTCCGCGCCCTCGAACACCGCATCGTTGGTGATCTTGACGGTGACCGTCTTCTCGGTCTCGCCCGGTTTGAAGCTGACCGTGCCGCTGGTGGCTTCGAAGTCGCTGCCTGCTTTGGCCGTGCCGTCAGCGGTGGCGTACTTGACGGTCACGTCAGTGCTCGCCGGGTTGCTCAGCTTGACGGTGTAGGTGATCGTGCCTGCGGCCTCGTTGACCACGGCCGGGCCGGAGATGGCGACGGTCGGGACGCCCGTAGCGTCGGTGATCGTGCCTGTGCCGACGACCGCCTCGCCCTGCGGCGCTTTGGCGGTGAGCGTGAAGGTCTCGGACTGCTCGGAGATGTTGTCCTTCAGCGCCGCGTAGCGCACGACGAAGCTCTCAGCCCCTGCCGGGACGGATACGGTCGTGCCCGTCACCGCCGTGAACGTCTTGCCGCCGTCAAAACTGACCTGCGCCGGACCCACGTCCTTCGTGATGTCGGCCGTGCCAGACGCCGGAGTCAGCGTGACCACGGTCGGCGTCGTGCTGGAGTGGCTCAGCTGGACGGTGAAGTCCAGGTTCTGCCCTTCGGCCACCGTCGCGTTGTTGATCGCCGCGATGACGGGGCGATCATCGGACGGAGTTCCGCCGTTGGGCATCTCGCCCGTGCCGTCGTCCTTGATGGTCGTGGTGACGCTGCCCGTCGTGATCGTCGCGCCGACCGGTTCGGAGAGCTTGACCGAGTAATCTTCCGCGCCCTCGAACACCGCATCGTTGGTGATCTTGACGGTGACCGTCTTCTCGGTCTCGCCCGGTTTGAAGCTGACGGTGCCGCTGGCGGCTTCGAAGTCGGAGCCCGCTTTGGCCGTGTCATCGGCGGTCGCGTACTTGACGGAGACGTCGGTGCTGGCAGGGTTGCTCAGCTTGACGGTGTAGGTGATCGTCCCCGCAGCTTCGTTGACCACGGCCGGGCCCGAGATGGCGACGGTCGGGACGCCCGTGGCGTCGGTGATCGTGCCGGTGCCGACAAGCGCATCGCCCTGCGGCGCCTTGGCGGTGAGCGTGAAGGTCTCGGACTGCTCGGAGATGTTGTCCTTGAGCGCCGCGTAGCGGACGACGAAGCTCTCAGCCCCTGCCGGGACGGACACAGTCGTGCCCGTCAATGCCGTAAACGTCTTGCCGCCGTCGAAACTGACCTGCGCCGGGCCCACGTCCTTGGTGATGTCGGCCGTGCCGGATTGCGGCGTCAGCGTCACGGTCGTGGCCGTGGTGCTGGTCTGGCTGAGCTGGACGGTGAAGTCCAGGTTCTGGCCTTCCGCGACGGTCGCGTTGTTGATCGCCGCGATGACGGGGCGATCATCAGACGGAGTTCCGCCATTGGGCATCTCGCCCGTGCCGTCGTCCTTGATGGTCGTGGTGACGCTGCCCGTCGTGATCGTCGCGCCGACGGGCTCGGAGAGCTTGACGGAATAATCCTCCGCGCCCTCGAACACAGCGTCATTGGTGATCTTGACGGTGACGGTTTTTTCCGTCTCGCCCGGTTTGAAGCTGACGGTGCCGCTGGCGGCTTCGAAGTCGGAACCGGCTTTGGCCGTGCCATCGGCGGTCGCGTACTTCACCGACACGTCGGTGCTCGCCGGGTTGCTCAGCTTGATCGTATAGGTGATCGTGCCAGCGGCCTCGTTCACATCGACCGGGCCGGAAATGGCGACGGTGGGCGCGCCTGTGGTGTCGGTGATGGTGCCGGTCACCGACTGGTTGCCGACCACCAGGGTCAAAGTCTCGCTGTTTTCGCTGACGTTGTCGGCCAGCGTCGGCACCGTGACGGTGAAGGACGTGACGCCCGGCGGCACGGTGATGCTGCCGTCCGGGTTGCGCGTGACGCCGTTGCTGAAGCTGATGTTGCCGCTGTAATCCAGGCCATCGGCGGTGTCGCCGGGCTGGCCCACGGCGAAATCCAGCACCGTCGGCCGGGGCGAGGGGTTGCTCAGATTGATGGTGTAGACCAGCGGATCGCCCTCGGCTTGCGTCTGGCCCTGGCTGCCGCTGACGCCTTCGGGCTCGACCACGGGCGCGCGCTCGATGGTCAGCACCTGCGTCGTCGCCTCGTTGCCCGCCGCGTCCTGGACGCTGGCGGTTTCGGGCGTCAGCTGGTAATCGCCAGGGGCCAGATCGGGGCGATCGCCGCCCACGGGCGCCTGCGTGGACAGATCCAGCACGCCTTTGCCGTCAGCGCCGACGGTGACCTGGTAGGTCCACGTCCGGCCCGCTGCGTCGGTGAGCTGCACATCCACGGTTTCACCCGGCAGGGCACGGCCACTGTCGGTGACGCTGACCAGTATCGTGGGCTGATCCGGGTTACTGCCCGGGTCCAGGGTCAGGCTGATCACAGGCGCCACGGTATCCACGGTGAAGCCGTTATAAGCTTCCAGCGGATTGCCGTTTTCGTCCACGGCCGGCTGGCCGCTGGCATCGAAGGAGACCACTTTCAGGTCCACCGCGCCATCGGGCAGGCCGCCCGCGGGCAGCGTGCCGGATTCGGCCCCCTGGCTGTCCATGGGGATGGACCAGCGGCCCTCGGCATCCACGGCAGCCTTGTAAACCACGTTCTGCGGCACGCCGTTGACGTCGAAAGTGACGGTGACCAGCACCGTGCCGCCGGGTGAGCCTTCGCCCTCCAGCACGGGACGGGTGTTGCGCGTCAGATTGTCGGTCTCGCTCACACCCGTGTCGCTGGTGGCGGTGTCGGCCAGGTCAACGAAAGCGGTGCCCTGAACGGGTGCAGCCGGCGGCGGCACAACAGCCTCGCCGGCGCCTGTCGGGACCGTGACGGGTCCCTGCCCCACGGGCAGATCGACCACGGGCACGGCCGTGCTCAGCGGCGTCTGGCCGGGCAGCGGCGTCTGGGCGCTTTCAACCACCCGCGCGACGCGCAGGCCTTCGTCCAGACCGCCGTCGGCGCTGCCGCCCGGATCGCCCCGCAGACCTGCAGCGGTGGCGGCATCGGCGTCGCCTTTGTTCAGCGCGGTCAGCACATCGTCCAGCGAGCCATCGCCTTTCGCGGGCGCGACAGCCAGGTGCTCGACCGGTAGCGGCGGCAGTTTGGCCGCAACGTCCGGATGAACGGCAGCCGCCGCCATGGGCAGTGGCGGCACCTCGCAGACGTCATCTACCACCACGGGCTGGGTTTTCTTGCGCCCGCCGTGCGACACCCGTTTGGCCTTGGCCAGTTTCGCGCCCTTGGGACTGAAGCCATGATGATGCACCACCGGGGCACTGGCCGCCGCCTGGACTGCTTTCAGGCTGATGGTGGGGACTTTGCAGATTTCGCTCATGATCTTCTCTCTTGATGGCGCGAAGGGACAGACAGACGCTCCGCCGGACACGGCAGGGCCAAGATGGGTCATCGGCCGACGGGGCACTTTCGCACGTCGCGCGAGCGCGAGGAAGGCAGAAAAAGCCCTGAAGACCTGACAGATTCAGACTGTTATCGGCCCATGAGTGGAAAACCGTAGGTCAAAGTGCAATTTTTTTCGGATCACCCCGGGTGTGCACGCTGACCAGCGAGGCTGTACAGGGCCCGAAGCGCACGGCCCTATCGTCAGCAGACCGGTCAGACATAAAAAAAGCCCCGTGATAAACACGAGGCTTTTCAATTACTTGACGACAGTTTCTCAGGCTGTCTCAGATTGTGCACCGCTGGGTTCGCCGCCTGCGGTACCAGGCGCAGGCCCATGCGGACACAGCCGCAGGGACAACCTGTAACTGCACGCCTTTCAGAATCAGATCTTCAGCGAACCGTCCTTGAGCATGTCATCGATCAGCGCCTGTTCCGCACCAGTGGTTCCGGGCGTCAGACCATGCAGGGCGAACAGGTTCACGCCTTCCAGAACAACGTTCTGATTGGTGTGCACCGCGTCCATACCCTGCGTGGTGAAGGCCCCATCCTTGCTGATGTGCACGGTGGTGCTGCCTTCGCCATCGACCGAGAAGTTCAGGTACTTGTCCAGCTGGGTCTTGTCACTGGGCAGCAGATCGGCCATGTCGAGCACATCGGCGGCCTTGCCGTTCACGGCCTGGGCCTGGAAACCCACCACGGTGTCGGTGTAGATGTGGACCGGATCGCCGGGCACTGCAGCAATGGCCAGATCGCTCAGGCTGAACTGGAACTCATTGTGGACCGCAGCGCTGGCAAACAGGGTCTGATCGCCCGCAGGCACGTCCTGAACCACGGTGAAGTTACTGGTGTCATTGAAGTGGATGATCAGCTGCACTTCTGTCTGCACGGGCTTGCCGTCAGCGTCCAGATGGCCATCCGTCACCGTGTAAGTGAACGTTTCCGGGGTGCTGGCAACGCCGCTGGAATTGACGCTGGGCTGGCGGTCCAGGGTGTAGGTGTAATGACCGTCAGCGTCGATCACCAGGTGACCAAAAGCCCCGTCCAGGCGCTGACCGACATCCGCAGTGGCCAGCTGGGTGTTCTTGATGCCGCTGACGGCCAGGGTGTCACCCTTGTCGTAATCGTAATCGTTGGTCAGCACATTGCCCGAGATACTGGTTCCGATTGCGGGAAGCCCGCCATTCGCACCCACCAGCTCAGCGTGGTCAACATTGCCCACAGGCGAATCGTTGGCGCCGAGCACCGAAATCTCCACGGTGCGATCGTTGCCGTTACCGTCGCGGACCACAAAGCTGTCGTTCACGGTCTGCCCGGCGACCAGCGCCTGCGTCGTGGCCAGGTTCTGGTCGAGGACGTAAGCCCATTTGCCGTCGGCATCCACGGTCAGCGTGCCGTAGGTGCCCAAGGCCGACCATTCACCCAGAACGTTCTGCACGAATCCGGCAGAAGCCTGCGGCGCAAACGTGTCAGAGGGGCTGACACCCTTGACCGTGGTGTCCAGGGGCAACTGGCCAGCGGCCTGGCCCGGATCATCAAACAGACCGGTCAGATCACCAAAGGGATTTGAGATGGTGCCAGACTCGCCTGTGGTGGTGGTCTCTCCCGTGGTGATTCCCGAGCTGCTGCTTTCCTGCACCGTACCGATGATGGCGGGAGGAATGGCTGCGCCGTCGTTGTCCAGAATGGTGCCCGTGGCGTTGACACCCCCCAGGGTCAGCGTCAGGGTCTCGGTCGGCTCTTTGAGCGTGTCATCCAGGGTCGGCACCAGAATGGTGAAGCTGCTCACGCCCGCAGGCACCGTCACCTGACCGGTGGTGGCGTTGTAGGTCACACCGTTGGTGAAGGTGACGTCGGTTGTGAAATCCAGACCCTTGGTGGCCGTCACGCCGGTCAGATCCAGCGCGAAGGTGCTGTCCGTGGCCGACACCTTGGCCAGCGTGGCCGTGAAGGCCAGCGGGTTGCCTTCCACCACCTCAGCGGGAATCAGGTTGCCGCTGGCGTCCGTGCCGCCCGGCGTCAGCGTGCCGATGGCCGCCGGGCCGTCGTTGTCCAGAATGGTGCCGGTGACATCCACACCACCCAGCGTCAGCTTCACCGTTTCGGTCGGCTCGACGATGCTGTCGTCAAGGGTCGGCACCAGGATGGTGAAGCTGCTCACACCGGCGGGCACGGTCACTTGGCCGGTGGCCGCGTCGTAGGTCACGCCGTTGGTGAAGGTGAAGGACTTGGTGTAGTCCGCGCCCTCGGTGGCAGTCACGCCCGTCAGGTCCAGTGCAAAGGTGCTGGCGGTCGTCGAGATTTTCGCCAGCGTGGCCGTGAAGGCCAGCGGGTTGCCTTCCACCACCTCAGCGGGAATCAGGTTGCCGCTGGCGTCCGTGCCGCCCGGCGTCAGCGTGCCAATGGCCGCCGGGCCGTCGTTGTCCAGAATGGTGCCGGTGACATCCACACCACCCAGCGTCAGCTTCACCGTTTCGGTCGGCTCGACGATGCTGTCGTCAAGGGTCGGCACCAGGATGGTGAAGCTGCTCACACCGGCGGGCACGGTCACTTGGCCGGTGGCCGCGTCGTAGGTCACGCCGTTGGTGAAGGTGAAGGACTTGGTGTAGTCCGCGCCCTCGGTGGCAGTCACGCCCGTCAGGTCCAGTGCAAAGGTGCTGGCGGTCGTCGAGATTTTCGCCAGCGTGGCCGTGAAGGCCAGCGGGTTGCCTTCCACCACCTCAGCGGGAATCAGGTTGCCGCTGGCGTCCGTGCCGCCCGGCGTCAGCGTGCCAATGGCCGCCGGGCCGTCGTTGTCCAGAATGGTGCCGGTGACATCCACACCACCCAGCGTCAGCTTCACCGTTTCGGTCGGCTCGACGATGCTGTCGTCAAGGGTCGGCACCAGGATGGTGAAGCTGCTCACACCGGCGGGCACGGTCACCTGGCCGGTGGCCGCATCGTAGGTCACGCCATTGGTGAAGGTGAAGGATTTGGTGTAATCCGCGCCCTCGGTGGCCGTCACGCCCGTCAGGTCCAGCGCGAAGGTACTGGCTGTCGCCGACACTTTGGCCAGCGTGGCCGTGAAAGCCAGCGGATTGCCTTCCACCACTTCAGCAGGAATCAGGTTGCCGCTGGCGTCCGTGCCGCCCGGGGTCAGCGTACCGATGACCACGGGGCCGTCGTTGTCCAGAATGGTGCCCACCACGTTGGCGTTACCCACCACCAGCGTCAGCGTTTCGCTGGGCTCGACGATGTTGTTGTCGACGGTCGGAACATTGATCGCAAAGCTGGTCACTCCGGCGGGGACACGCAGCAGGCCCGTCGTCGCGTCGAAAGTGACACCGTTGGTGAAGCTCAGATCGGTCGTGTAGTTCTGGCCGACGGTGGCAGTGTCCCCGGCGGCACCGATGGCCAGCGTCAGGTACTGCGGCGCGGACGAGGCGGCAGACAGCATCACGCTGTAGGTCAGCGGCGTCCCTTCGGTCACTGTGCTGCCCACGGTCCCATTGGTGATGCTGGGATCCACCACCAGCGGATCAACCACCAGGTTGCCGTTACCGGCATTGCCCGCAATATCGGTCTGCGCGGCGCTGTAGGTGATTTCGTCGTGCGGCAGGCCATTGCCGATGCTGCCGGAGACCGGCGTGGCGCTCGACAGATCCAGCGTGGCCTTGCCGTTGGCATCGGTCGAGACTTTGTAGACCACATCGAGGCCCGCCGCGTCCTTGATGGTCACGGTGGTTTCGCGGCTGGGTTCGCCAGTAATGACCAGAACGGGCTTGTCCGGGTTGGCCGAATCGGGATCAATGACCAGCACGGGCGCGGGCGGGGTCACGTCAATGATGAAGGTGTTGTCGCCCTCGGCCGACAGACCTGCCGCATTGGTGGTGACGATGTGCAGGCTGACAGTGCCTTCGGCCAGGCCACCGGCCGGCATGCTGGTGTTGTTGATGGCCGTTGCAGTGGCCGTATCCAGCACCCAGTTGCCGTTGGCATCCACCGGCGCGCTGTATTCGATGGTGTGCCCGGCAGAATCCTTGACCGTGATCAGGACGTTGGTGCCGGGCTCGCCCGTGCCTTCCAGCACAGGTTTTTGCACATTGGTGAACTTGTCAGAGTTGGAGTCACCCGAATTAGAAACGGGAGCCAGCTCGAT
The DNA here is from genome assembly GCF_037688875.1 of Amphibiibacter pelophylacis. Classification (NCBI taxonomy): domain Bacteria; kingdom Pseudomonadati; phylum Pseudomonadota; class Betaproteobacteria; order Burkholderiales; family Sphaerotilaceae; genus Amphibiibacter; species Amphibiibacter pelophylacis. Next base: position 8,388 of record NZ_JAWDIE010000015.1, on the reverse strand, counting down.
CCCCGTGGTCGGAGCGGGAGCGGGTGCAGGCGCGGGGGCTGGCGCGGGTGCAGGAGCCGGGGTCAGATCAGTGACCGGAGGCGTCACCGTGGGCAGCACCGACAAGGGAGGCAACGAAACGCCCCCTCCCGGCACGCTGACACCCGGGTTGCCGGTGGGGGCCGTTTCGGTGGCGCGCTCGACGCGCACAGCGGGGCTGAAGCCACCGTCGGCGGAGCTGCCGGGATCGCCACCGCGTGGGCCTGCCGCTGTGGCGGCATCGCCATCGCCACGGTTCACGGCGGCCAGGATGTCCTTCAGGTCGTCGTTGACGGCAGCGGCGTGCTTGGCCTGGTCATGGGCTTCGGGCGGCAGCGGCAGGATTTTGGCGACATCAGCCACAACAGGCGGGTCGCAGTTGTCGGCGACGACCACGGCCTCGGTGGTCTTGCGCAGCAGACGCGTCGGTTTTTTGGCCTTGGCGAGTTTGCGGCCGCGCGGGCTGTAGCCCGGTGCATGGTGAACTGCAGGAGCAGCTGCGGCGGCCTTGACCGCACGGACAGAAATAGTGGGGGCTTTACAGATTTCGCTCATGGCAGTCTTTCCGGGCTTTGAGGCCGCTCAGGTTCCGGTTCCAGTACCGAATAGCTTCAGTACACAACGCAAGCTATTGATAAACAAGGAAAATTTAGAAAAATGACTCTTAAAATCAATCAATGATGCTGATAAACCGCATTTTGCCTGATTTCCTCGGGCCGTGTGGTGCTTTTTGGGGTTCACGACAGGGATCGTGGCGCAGGGGAAACACCCCCCATGAAACCGAACAGCATATCGCTTCACTGTACACCACGTCACCGCCGCTGTCACAGCCCACAAGCCACAGTCGGGGGACATTTTTAACGCAAAAACCCCCACGAACCGAGGCTCATGGGGGTTTTGCACCAGACATCCGGCACCCCGGACATCAGGGGATCACGCTCAGATCTTCAGCGAACCGTCTTTCAGCATCTCCTGGATCAGTGCCTGCTCCGCGCCGGTGGTGCCGGCCGTCAGACCGTGCATCGTGAACAGGTTCACGCCTTCCAGAACGATGTTCTGATTGGTGTGCGCCGCGTCCAGACCCTGCGTGGTGTAGGCCCCGTCCTTGCTGATGTGCACGGTGGTGTTGCCCGCCGCATCCACGCTGAAGTTCAGGTACTTGTCCAGCTGGGCCTGATCGCTGGGCAGCAGATCGGCCAGATCCAGCACATCCGCAGCCTTGCCATTGGCCGCCTGCGCCTGGAAACCCACCACCTTGTCGGTATAAGCGAACAGCGGATCACCCTGCACCGCCGCCGTATCCAGATCCGACAGGCTCCACTGGAAGACGTTGTGGATCTGCTGGCTGGCGTACAGCGTCTGGTCGCCCAGCTGGGCGTCCTGGACCACCGTGAAGTTCTTCGTGTCGTCGAAGTGGATGATCAGCTGCACGTCGGTCTGCACCGGCTTGCCGTCGGCCCCCACATGGCCGTCCGTCACCGTGTAGGTGAAGGTTTCAGGCGTGCTGGCCACCCCCTTGGCATCGATGCTGGGCTGACGGTCCAGCGTGTAGGTGTAGCTGCCATCGGCGGCGATCACCAGGTGACCGAACGCCCCCTGCAGTTCCTGCCCGACCTGACCCTGAACCAGCTGGGTGTTCTTGATGCCATTGACATGCAGGGTATCGCCCTTGTCGTAGTCGAAGTCGTTGGTCAGCACGTTGCCAGAAACCGACATGCCCGCCTTCGGCACTGTGCCGCCCGCGCCCTGCAGCAGGGCGAAGTCGTTGTTGCCCATGGGTACGTCGTTGGTGCCATGCACCTCGACCTGCACCGTGCGGTCATTGCCATTGCCATCGCGCACCACGAAGGAATCGGTCACCACCTGGCCCGTGGTCAGGGCCTGCGTTGCCGTCAGGTTCTGATCCAGGGTGTAAGTCCAGTGGCCGTCAGCGGCCACCGTCAGCTTGCCGTAGGTGCCCAGATCCGTCCAGTTGCCTTCGCTGTTCTTGACGAAGCCATTCGAGGCCTGCGGATCAAACGTGGTCGACGGGCTGACGCCCTTGACCGTCGTGTCCACCGGCAGCTGGCCCGAAGCCTGGCCCGGGTTATTGAACAGGTTGCCCAGATCACCAAACGGATTGTCGATGGTGCCCTCGCTGCCCGTGGTGGTCGTCTGGCCGCTGGTGATGCCTGAGAAGCTGGCTTCATCCACCGAACCGATGATGGCCGTCGGGATCGCCGCACCGTCGTTGTCCAGAATGGTGCCCGTGGCGTTCTTGCCGCCCAGGGTCAGCGTCAGGGTTTCGGTCGACTCTTTCAGCGTGTCGTCGATGGTCGGGACCAGCACGTTAAAGCTGGTCACGCCCGCCGGGACCGTCACCTTGCCCGTGGCGGCATCGTAAGTGACACCGCCGGTGAAGGTGACCGCCGTAGAGAAGTCCACACCCTTGGTCGCCGTCACACCGGCCAGGCTCAGGTCGTAGGTGGTGGCGCTGCTGGATGCCGCGTTCAGCGTCACGGCGAAGGACAGGTTCTGACCTTCGGTGACCTGCGAAGGAGTGATGGCGCTGATGGCCTGCACCCCGTCGTTGTCCAGGATGGAACCAACGGCTTCCTTGCCCCCCACGGTCAGCTTGACGGTCTCGGTCGGCTCGATGATCTTGTCATCGATGGTCGGCACCAGCACAGTGAACTTGGTCACGCCCGCCGGCACGGAAATCTTGCCGGAGGTGGCGTCATAAGTCACACCGTTGGTGAAGGCGTAGGACTTGGTGTAGTCCAGACCTTCCGTGGCCGTCACGCCCTGCAGCGAAATGCTGTGGGTCGTGACCGTGCTCGAGGCCTTGTTCAGCTCGACCGTGAAGGCCAGCGGGTTGCCTTCCACGACCTGCGCCGGGATGATCGCGCCATTGCCATCGGTGCCGCCCGGGGTCACGCCCGTCACGCCCTGCGTGCCGTCGTTGTCCAGAATGGTGCCGGTGGCCTTCAGGCTGCCCAGCGTCACTTCCAGCGTTTCCGTCGGCTCGATGATCTGGTCATCCACCGTCGGCACGGTCACCGTAAAGCCCGTTACACCGGCCGGAATGGTGATCTTGCCTGCTGTCGCGTCGTAAGTCACACCATTGGTGAACGCGTAGTTCGTGCTGAAATCGGCGCCCGACGTGGCCGTCACACCCTTGACGTTGAAGTCAAAGCTGGCCGCCGCAGGCAGGCTGCTCAGGCTGACGTTGAACACCAGGCTCTGGCCTTCGGTCACCTGTGCGTTGCTGATCGACGCCAGCGCGCCCTTGAAGCCGCCGTCCAGATCTGTCAGCGACTGGCCCGCACCCAGAGTGAAGTTGTCGGTCCAGCCCCCCGCATTGATGATGTTGGAATCGATGGCGGGATTACTGCCCACCTTGGCTGCGGTGGCCACCAGACCGGACAGACTGGCACTGTCTTCAGCGAAGTCGACAAAGTATCGGCCCGGACGAACATCGTTGAACACGTAGTCGCCGTTGGCGTCTGTGGTCACCTGACCCACGGAGGTGGAGCTGCCCGCGATGCGCAGATCCACGGTCACGCCAGCAATGCCCTTCTCTCCAGTGTCCAGGAGGCCGTTGCCGTTGGCATCGTTCCAGACGTGGCCCTTGACACTGGCCGCATCGGCCTGGACACCCACGTTCTGGGTGGCCGTCTGGCCGCCCACCACCGCGAAGGCCGGGCCCACGCCCGCCGCCGTCACCTGGGTGGTGAAGTGGTAGTTGTTCAGCACGGCGCTGCCTTCGGCGCCCGTTTTCACGTCCACCGTGTAGCCGCTACCGACCGGCACGTTCTGGAAGGTGTAGCTGCCATCAGCGGCCGTGGTGGTGGTCGCCACCACAGCACCCGCAGCGTTGTGCAGGGCGATCTCGACACCGCCCACACCAGCCTCGCTGCTGCCGCGGCTCTTGTCGGCGTTCTCGTCGTTCCACACCACACCCGCCACGCTTCCGGCCGCCGGGTCAGCGCCCTTGATGGTGATGGTCAGCGGCACTTCCGTGCCGTCGGCCGTCGTCACCTTGACGATGTCGGTCTTGGCCGGGCTGTTCGCCACCAGGGCGATGATCTCGGGCGTCTGGGTCAGCGTATACGTCCAGTGGCCGGCCGCATCAATGGTGACCTGACCGTAGGTGCCGTTGTAGGTCCCGGCGTGCACACTGCTCTGGTCGTGATCCACATCGGTCACCACCAGCGTGCCTTCGACCGACTTGACCACGCCCGTGCCGTTGTTTTCGGTCACGGTGGCGGTCTGGGTGCCGCTGATGACGGGCACGTCATTGGTGCCATTGATCACGATGGTGACCGTGGTCTTGTCGCCTGCGGTGGTGGTGATATCGAACTTCTCGGTCACCACATCGCCTGCTGCCAGCTGCTGCACCTTGGCCGAACCGTTGTCCAGCACATAATTCCAGGTGCCGTCGGCAGCCAGTGTGAAGTGGCCGTAGGCGCTGGTCTTATCTGCTGGTGTAAAGACCTCGGCCTGCGCGTTGGCGTCCGTGCCGACCAGCTTGCCGTTCTGGGTGTAGGGCGCCACGTCTTCCTTGAAGGACGCACTGCCGCTGTTCAGCACCACCGCCTGGCTCGTGCCATTGATGGTGATGGTGACCGGCACATTCGTGCCGTCAGCCGTTTTGACCGTGACCGTATCGGTCGCTTTCTGGCCGTTGAGCAGGGCAATGACTTCAGGCGTCTGGTTCAGCGTGTACGTCCAGTGACCGGCCGCATCCAGCGTGATCTTGCCGTATTTGCCGGAGTAATCGCCCGCCAGCGTACCGCTCTGACCCGCATCCGGATCAGACACCACCAGCGTGCCCGAGGTGGTCACCGTGGACTTGCCGTTGGTTTCGGTCACAACACCCGCAGTACTGCCCGTCACTGTCGGCGCGTCGTTGGTGCCCACGATGTTGATGGTCATCGTGGTTTTCTCACCCGTGGCCGTGGTGATGTCGTAGGTCTGGGTGATTTTTTCACCTTCGGTCAGCTTCTGCACATCGCTGGACGCATTGTTCAGCGTGTAAGTCCACTTGCCGTCACTGCTCAGGGTGAAGGTGCCGTAAGCATCCGACTTGTTGATGGCCGGGAAGACTTCAGGCTGGCCATTGGCGTCCTTGCCGGTCAGCTCGCCCGACTGGGTGTAGGGCGCCACATCTTCCTTGAAGCTGGCCACACCCGACGTCACTGTGGCGGTGCCACTGGTGCCGTTGATGGTGACCACGATATCCTTGGGCGTGCCATCGGCCGTACGGACGGTGATGGTATCGGTCTTGGACTGACCGTTGAGCAGCGCGATGATTTCGGGCGACTGGGTCAGCGTGTACTTCCAGGTGCCATCGGCCTGGAGCACCACCTGGCCATACTTGCCGTTGTAGCTGCCCGCAGCCACGCTGCTCTGGTCGTGGTCCACGTCCACCACCGTCAGCTTGCCTGCTGCGGTGACCAGACCCGTGCCATTGTTCTCGGTCACGGTGGCTTTGTCGTCGCCCGTGATCTGCGGGACATCGTTGGTGCCCTGGATGGTGATGCTGACCGTGGTCTTGTCGCCCGTGGCGGTCGTGATGTCGAACTTCTCGGTCACCACATCGCCCGCCGCCAGCTGCTGCACTTTGGCCGAAGCGTTGTTCAGCTCATATTTCCAGGTGCCGTCGGCGGCCAGCGTGAAGTGGCCGTACTCGCTGGTTTTGTCCGTGGCAGGGAAGACCTGCGCCTGGGCGTTGGCGTCCGTGCCCACCAGCTTGCCGCTCTGGGTGTAGGGCGCCACGTCTTCCTTGAAGTCTGCACTGCCGCTGTTCAGCTCCACCCCCTGGCTCTTGCCATTGATGGTGATGGTGATGGGCACTTCTGTGCCGTCCGCCGTCTTGACCTTGACCGTGTCGGTCGTTTTCTGGCCGTTCAGCAGGGCGATGATATCGGGCGTCTGGTTCAGCGTATACGTCCAGTGGCCGGAGGCATCCAGCGCGATCTTGCCGTATTTGCCGGTGTAATCGCCCGCCAGCGTACCGCTCTGACCCGCGTCCTTGTCGTTCACCAGCAGTGTGCCCGTGGTGGTCACGGTGCCCGTGCCGTTGTTCTCGGTCACGGCCCCCTGGGTGGCGCCGGTCACGACCGGAGCGTCATTCAGGCCCTTGACCGCGATGTCCACGGTGGTGGTGCGCCCGCCGGCTGCCGTCACGGTGAACTTGTCAGGCACGGTATCGCCGGTTTTCAGCGCCTGCACATTGGTGGCGCTGTTGTTCAGCGCGTAGTTCCAGGTGCCGTTGCTGTTGACGGTCAGCGAGCCGTAGGTGCCCGCATAGACCTTGGCATCGAAGCTGATGGCTTTGCCGGCTTCGTCCGTGCCCGCCAGCTGGCCCGTGGCCGCCGTGGTGGCTGCGTAGGACAGCTTGGTGTCTTCCTGCACGTCGCCCGCGACGGTGTTGATCGTCACGGGCTGGTTCAGGCCATTGATGGTGATGGTGATGACCTGCGTCGTGCCATCCACCGTCTGCACCGTGACCTTGTCGGTTTTGGTCTGGCCGGTGGTCAGGGAGATGATATCCGGCGTCTGGTTCAGCGTGTAAGTCCACTTGCCATCAGCGCCCAGCACCACTTTGCCGTAGGTGCCGGTGTAGGTGCCCGCCTTGGGAGCGGATTGGCCCGCGTCAGGGTCGCTCACCACCAGCGTGCCCGTGGTCGTCACAGTGCCAGTGCCATTGTTCTCGGTCACGGCACTGCTGGTGTCGCCCGTCACGATGGCCGGGTTGTTGGCCGGCAGCGGCGTCCAGGTCAGGCTGATGTTGAAATCGGCCGACTTGACGACGTCGCCCACGTCCTGGCTGGTGGCGTGCAGTACCGGGGTGATGGTGCCGACGTAGCCGGTGGTCGGGGTGACCGCCAGCTTGTCCAGCGCCCAGTTGGCCGTGGCCGCAGCCTTGGCATCAAACACGGTGATGTCGCCGCCCGTGCTGGTCAGGGTGTGAGTGCCGTCGCTGACCGCGAAACCGGCCGGGACGCCCTTCAGCACCACCAGGTGGGTTTCGCTGCCGTCGTTGTCGGTGAAGTTCACAGCGCCAACAGGCGGCTTGAGTGTCTGGTTCACCACGGTGGTCAGGGCAACCGGGTTGGCTGTACTGCCATCAGACACGATGGTCACATCGGTACTGGCCACGGTGCTGGCACCGCCGCCAACCAGTTTCAGATTGTCGATCAGGCCACCCAGGCGGTTGGCATCCGCAGAGTGGAATTCAATCTTGTCGCTGCCCGTGCCCACAAACGTGAACTGCTGGTGGCTCCAGCTGGTGGACTGGGTGTTGACCACCTTGACCACCACGCCATTGACCAGCACGCTGATCTGGCTGTTGGTGCCGCCGGTATAACCTGCGCGCGCCATGTAGTCGAAGTCAAAGGTGTAGCCCACGCCTTTCTGGGTGGTGAAGGTGCGCCCCAGCGTATCGATGCCGGTATCGGCTTCCACTTCCAGCGCCAGGTTGGTGCTGGTTGCTCCGCCGTAGACATTTTCCGGGCCGATTTCAACAGCGCCAGTCGCACCGGTCTTGCTGTTGCTGGCCGTCCAGCCCTGGGCCAGACCGTCCTGGAAATCTTCGCTGTAGTTCAGTGCAGGGCCCGTCTGGACCGTCTGCAGGGTAACTTTCTGGTTGACCCCGCCCCAGGTCGGGGCATCGGTCACCGGCTTGATGTCCACGGTGAGCGTGCGCTCGGCCGAGGTGCTGGTGCCGTCCGTGCCCTGGAACTTGAACTGCGCGTAATCGTTCTTCTCGTTGCCCACGCCCGGAGCGTTGAAGGCTTCGATGCCGGATTCGTTGGCATCGGGCTTGAAGGTCAGTTTGCCTGCATCAATGTCGGCCTTGGTGATGGTGTCACCGGCCTTGACGGCAGAGCCATTCAGCTGCAGCACGCCGTCGGCCGGCAGGCTGGTCACCTTGATGCCCAGAGTGCCCACGCCGTTGATGCCGGTGACGCCGAAACGGTCCCAGCTCAGGGTGAGGCTCGTGTCTTCAACACCCGTGACAGCGCCCTTGGCGTTGATGACGCTCTGGTCCACCACCGTCACGTTGTCGATGCCGTTGATGGTGATGACGATGTCCTTGGACGTGCCGTCGGCTGTCAGCACGGTCACGGTGTCGGTCAGCTTGCCGCCCTGGGGCAGTGCGACCACGGTGGCGTTCTGGTAATCCAGCTTGTAGACCCAGTTGCCTTGCGCGTCGAGCGTCAGGTGACCGTACTTGCCGGCCTTGTCGTTCACTGCCTGCCAGCTCGACTGGTTGGCATCCGGATCGTTCACGATCAGCTTGCCGGTGGTCTGAACGGCGGTCAGACCGTTGGTCTCGGTCACAGCACCGACGCTGGTGCCGGTGATGACCGGCGCGTCATT